>JAEORI010000245.1 GCA_016840965.1 Candidatus Thorarchaeota archaeon
ATTGTGTTTTTTTAGGTGAAATAGGAGAGTCATATTGTTGCTTTAGTAAGAGGTTAGCAACTAATGAGTAGTATCTGGACCAAAGCAAGGAAGAACACACCAGAGATTGATTGTGGTTTATGTGGTTTCACTACTTGCGGAGCTTTTGCACGATCAGTTGTTGTAAGAGATGGTGAGATTTCAAGATGTCCAGTCCTTAATTTGGAAACATACGCTCAACAGAGAGAAGAACTCGAAACAATCTCCAGAGAGGTAAAAAATACAGAAAAACCTGCCCCAGAACAACCAGAGGGAGGTGTTCTCCTCTCGCAACCCTGCACTGACGCTCCAGATCTACTTATGGCAGAGATGAGGATTTACAATGGCGTCAAGTCCGGACAGCCAATGAAATATGGAGTACTTGATCCTGCGATTCTCTGTTGGTTCTTAGATTGCGTGTCCTCACGGTATGAGGATATGCGGTGTAGCAAAGAGCTTGCATATGCTTGGGGAAACATGGAGGAAATCAAAGTCCATATCCTTAGAGATGGTAGAGTACGGATGCGTAGAGCGAGAGGAGCTGAACATGCATTAGCCTCTTTTAGAATCATAGAACGTACTATTATGGGGGCGATAATATGTAACTGCTGTGGTCGCGATCTTCTAACCATTTTGGCCGGGTTTGCAGAGCCTGAGGAGGAGTATCATACAGTTTTTGCGGCAGGTAGTACAGTATCCCTTGATAATGAGTTCGTTGAATGGACACCAAAGAGAAGCAAGGTGGATACAAAGCCTATTTCTGAGATGATTGATTTTGTTGATAATCTCTACAGAGACATGATGGAGCAGCTAAATCTCTTGCTGACAGGTACCCAACCGCTTGAGGTCATACAAGAAAATCGGGCTAAGATATGTAAAATCATAAGTCTAATGGTGGATCCGTTAATGCAGGGAAATGAAACAATATTCCTGAGAGGACTATCACTAGCTTTCTTCATTGATAGTGCCATAGTAGGATTGAGTTCACTGTCCAGTCTAATGAGTAGTGGAAGTGGGAAAAGAACCAATATTCTCAACTTACTAAACGCTGCAAAGGATTTGTCTCTAAAGGAGTTTCGTCTTGAATCGATGGATGATTCTGAAATTATTTCATTTGCTCATAGTTGCAGAGTTGAGAGAGCAATAAGACTCTATGAACAGTGGAATAGGGACTGAACTACGCTATTTTACGCCAAGCTATGGGTGAAATACTTGAAACGTAGGGAGTGTCTTTATACCGGTCCATAAGTACCTTGGCTTGATCAATATTCACATGATACTTTGGACGACGCATGTCATGTAGATTTGGGATTCTGCGAAGGATTTTCTCGCTTAGTAATTGTTTGAGCGCAAAGCTGACCGTGCGAGGTGCCATGTCCAATTTGATACTGAGTTCTTTTGGACACATAGGACCTTCAACAATTAACGTACTCAGGATTGCAAAGGTGCTTCGGGGGGTTCTTCCAGCTCTTAGTGCCACCTCTTTTATTCCTCCAGGTGCTTTTCGACATTTTTAACATACATGAATTGAATATCTATTTACGTGAAATCATTGGGTTTGAAATCTACAAGATAAGCAATATCAAGAGCTGAAAACCGAAACACATGATGCGTTTTTGAGACGTGGACCAAAAACATTGGCGCAATTAAGAATATCAGGTAATTAGGTGTAAATTGCCATGGTGAATAGATTGGCAGGGATTGTGTTTTTCAAGACAACAATACTTCAGGAGATAGTTGAGTTCTACGTAAGCGAGGTTGGGATGTATGTGTGGCTAGAGCAGGAGGATTGTGTGATTCTAAGTCATGGGAATATGCTACTTGGATTCTGCAACCGGGAGTTTTCAGAGGTTGACGGGATGATCACATTCTTCTATCCAGCGAAGGAGGATGTTGATGCGATGTACGATTTACTCAGTCATATCGCGATATCCGAACCTACGGAGAATAACAAGTATGAGATATACCAGTTCTTCGCGCAAGACCCAGAAGGCAGAACATTAGAATTTCAAACCTTCCTTCATCCAATCGAACCTATAGGAGTCTAGACCTCCAACTTATTGCAAGATTATACAACGAACAATCATAACGCAACTAACGTACTGCGCTCGACTGACCAACCAAGGTCCTTTGCTGTTTTGAAGGCTTCACTTGATTCACTATGCTTACCAAGAATCCATAGAAGAAGTCGCAGCTTATTCCATATGTCAGGATTTTCTTTGTCCGCCTTGACCTCTGCACGTACACCTTTCTCAAGTTTCTTGTATTGTTTTTTCTCCTGGCGTCTGGACTCGCCAGCTTTTCTTAATACTTCTTGAATCCGCTCACTCAAAATTCCTATTGGGTGAACTAGAAACTCTTCGGGCCGATCGTTCATGAAGGCGTTAATCGCAGATTTTGGAGTGTCTTTAACTCGCCAAAGCTCTCCATTAACTAACTGTTTTTCATAATCATGTTGCATGAACTCCATCAGTGCCATCAGGTTCTTGGTCACAAGATTGTCATCACCAAGGGTCCTCTTACACCATTCCAGCTCTTGATATACAAGCTCAGACCCGACATCATAGAGAACACTTGGAGTAGCATCTAGCTTCTTCAAATCGTTCAAAAGGTCCTTAATCGTGTACAGTTTCCTCTGTGGCAATTTAGCAACCAATGTAGCTTCACCACCAATGATACCTAGTAATTGATACTATTCTTGATAAATTAACTCAGCGTGTAGGTCTCAGCTACATAATTGGTTCACTCACCAATTCTAAGGACATATTTCTCAATGTCGAACTTTCTTCTGAGACCATTATCGTTCATGTATCGCACTTTACCAAAAATATCGCGTTCCTTCCAAGCTCTGTCATGCTTTCCAAAACACCAAGCTACACCTGCATATCCGTTAGGGTCACGACCATCAAGCTCATACCTGTCATTCAGAGTGACACAGTGAGCATAGGCGTCTTCAGGAGAGTCACTCCATTCGATGATTTTCTTTCCCCAGTACATTCTCATGTAGCCATGCATTTTCCCAAATTTCGTCATTTCCTTCTGTGCAGCATTCCAATAGGGATCATGAGTGTTTGCTGTTTCTAGTTCATCGAACAAGTATGTGTACTCACGAGAGTCAAGTGCGTGAATATCAAGAGTTGTTTTCGCCCAATTTGGCAGACATTCAATGTTGTCATAGTTCTTGTTGAAAAAGACGAAATTCATACTGAGCTCTCTTCGGATTATGAGCTCTTCTAGATAGGATTCTGATCCGGGACTATTTGTGCTCAAGATTTCAAGAGCAATTTCTAATGGAGAGATTTGACCAAAGTGAAGGAATGGGCTCATATTTGAAAGGTGGTCTTCAGCAGGATCGTTTCGCAAGGTTCCAAAGACTGCTAGATCACATTGAATGAATTTTCTTAGCATCTTTTTGGCTGAGCTTGCTCCGCCTTGGAATCGGATGTCCTGAAACTTGTTAGATTTAGTCTTAATTTTGGGTAGAATTTCATCAATATCTGTGAAATCAATGCCATCTGTTCCGTTTTCCTCTGAGATGTTCTTGACTCTTCTTTTCCTCAGTGGAACGAGATAATCATCTAGCAACCTGTTAATTTTCGGCCTTATTGTTCCAGCAGAGAATTCTTCTTTCTGAGAAACTGTTTCAATAGGTACAATAACATTGGACTCGATTTGTATTAGGGGGCAATTAATTGACTGTGCCACTTTCTGCCGCCAAAATCTCTGGTTTCGTTGATAGTCTCGATCAACAATGACCATTGATGCTTCTTCGCTAATCTTAGGGATTATCTTTGTCGGGTCTCCATGGTATACGACAAAGCCCACCCCTCTCCGGTTCAGGGATTCTTTTACTTCAAACAGACCTTGAAGCAGGAATCGATAATGCGAAATGTTGGCATTAGGATAATTGTCAAATAAACAGAAAGCTGTCAGGAGCGGCTGCTTGTACTTATTGGATTGTTCAATTGCATATTCTAGAGCATGATTGAATTCGGTCCTCTGAGATGCTTGCATCCAATAGAGGATATACTTTCCCTTTTGAACTAGGTTACTATTCAAGTAACTCAAACGGTCTGAGTGAATCAACTTAGTTATACATTATGAAAAAAGCCCTAATGAAGAGTTAGTTTCGCTAGAAAGGTAGTTGCCAAAGCATCCAAGTTGGCATCAATTCAAACAGTCGTACATATAGAATAAAGACTAAGATAATTAACGAAACAACTAAAATCGCCCAGTCTTGCTTTTTGAACTTCAAGGCATTCATGTAAGTTCTTTTTTCAATTGCACCAAAACCTCGAGACTCCATGCTCTCTGCAATTGATAAGGCACGTCTGATTGAAACAATTATCAAGGGTACAATAATGGGAACAATATTACGGATTCTCTTTAGTAGACTTCCTTTATCGAGCTCTACTCCTCTTGCTTTCTGTGCATCCATTATTGCATAGGCTTCTTGGCCAAGTGTGGGAACATACCTCATTGCCATGCTCAGTGCAAATGCGAATTCAAACTTGACTCTCATTTGGATTAATGCTTGTGAAAGCTCATCTGGATGAACAGTGAGAAAGAACACTGAGAAAGAGGTCATTAGCGCTACGAGTCTCAAGGTGAGAGCAAGAGAATTAGAAAAGGGATTAGGTTGTGTAGAGAGTAGTGTATTGAACACAATAATAAAAATGAGTAGAATTGAGAGACTTCTCATACTACGGGCCCATCGACCCAAAGATTTTGCAGCACCTATGAGTGGAATAAGACAGCAGATTATAATCAGGAGAGGTATTATTGATAGAAAAAGGAGTGAAACCACTGCTAGGACAATCGACATGAAAAGCTTTGCACGGGGGTCCAGTCGGTGAACTATTGAATCCTGACGTGTATATTGAAAAATCTCAAGAAATGACAACTTATCGACCTCCTAGAATATGCAAAACAACTTCTTCCAAATCATCAAGCAGGGTTAATCTTTCAGGAACCTCTGGGAACACATCATGTAGACATCTGGCGGCTTCTGTTAATTGCGGCCTTGTGAGAGAACATCTCTCTAGTATTGCATTATTACTGAGAACAGAGTTTGTGGGACCATCCGCTATAATTCTACCATTAGCCATAGCGATGGTTCGTGGAAAATTCTCAATCACAAATTCAATATCATGTGTAACCACAATTACAGCTTTGCCTCTCTCATTTAGACTAGCAAGCATCTTGGCAAGGTTTTCCTTTTGATGTGCATCTTGGCCAATAGTTGGTTCGTCCAGTGAGAGAACTCTTGGTTCCGTAGATAGGACTGAGGCAAGTGCTACTCGTTTCCGTTCACCTCCTGACAGTGTGAATGGAGACCTATCTGCTAGACTCTGAAGTCCAAGATCCGCTAATGTCTGCTTGCAACGAACTTTTGCTTCTTCTTTTGGATACCCCAAGTTCTCAAGGCTGAATAAGACTTCTCGTTCCACGCTGTCTAGGAAAAGTTGATGATCTGGGTTTTGCATAACGAGTCCTATCTGACGAGAGAGTTCTGCAACGGAGTAATGTTTTGTGTCTACACCATCTAATATTACTCGACCTTGGTCAGGACGTAATAGGCCATTTAGATGTTTGACAAGTGTAGTTTTACCTGCACCATTACTTCCAACTATGGCAATCCTTTCACCATCATCAATCTGTAAAGATACTCCTCGTAGTGCTGTGTAAAGACCTTCATATGCAAAGTGTACATTCTCAAGGAGTATCATCTCTGGATGACCTCCTGAACAAGTGTCGCTAGCTCTACACCTGTAAGTGGTACTCGATTAAGGTTGTGTCCGCTCGCCTTCAATCTCTTATAGAGCTGCGTTGCTTTAGGAATTCCTACACCTATCTCCTGACAAAGGTCTAAAGTCAGTACGTTTCTTGGATGACCATCAGCTACTATACAACCCTGATCCATCAATATAATTCGAGAAGCGTCCTTCGAAACCAAGTCCAGTCTATGTTCAACAAGTACAACGGTCATATCGCGTTTGTTTAAGTCAGAAATCAGATTAAGAATAGATTCAGCGCTCTGAGGGTCAAGATTTGAAGTAGGCTCATCAGCAACAAGTATCTTTGGTTTAAGAGCAAGGGTTGCTGCCATCGCGACTCTTTGTTGTTCGCCTCCGGACATCTCGTGGGGGTGTTTTTCACGAAGATGCTCAAGATCAAACATATCAATGAGTTCCTCAACTCGCTTACGAATCTCATCCGGCTCGACACCTAAATTCTCTG
>JAEORI010000031.1 GCA_016840965.1 Candidatus Thorarchaeota archaeon
CAAAGATTACAATGAGGATTCCAAGTATGATCATCGGGATGGTCATAGAGTTGGAACTTTCTTTCACGTCTTCCAGCTCATCGGGATGAGGACCAAGGAAGACTTTCCAGAAGAAGCGCAGCATGTAACCTGCACTGAGAATTGAACTTGAAACTGCAAGGATTGAGATGATGAAGAATGGCCAACTTATGGCCGTAGCACCTACGACAGCTCGTTCGAAGCCGCCTAGGAACATCATCCATTCACTTGCGAATCCTGAGAGCGGAGGACTTCCCGCGATGCTCATCATGCCAATTGCAGCGGCAAACGCGGTGATTGGCATCTTATTGGAGAGACCGCCCATCTTGGTGATGTCACGTAGACCAGTCTGATGGATAACAGCACCTGCTGTCATAAACAACAGACCCTTGGAGAATGCGTGGTTGATCAAATGGAACATTCCACCAGCAGCACCCATAGGTGCGTATACACCGAGGGCAAAGAGAACGTAACCCATTTGGGATACCGATGAATAGGCAAGGAGTCTCTTGATGTCAACCTGAGCAAGTGCCATGAACCCACCATAGAACATGGTGATGACACCTAGAGCACCAACGAAGATTGATAGTGCAATTGCAGCGTCTGATAATGTGATCAAACCAAACCGCATTAACGCATAAGCTCCTGTTTCAATCATCGCGCCAGACAGTAAGACTGAGATTGGAGTCGGAGCCTCAGCATGAACAGGTGGGAGCCACCAATGGATGGGGAACACTGCCATTTTCACGAGAAATCCTGCGGCAAGCAGGATGAAGACTATTTTCAAGATAGTACCAACAGTGATACCTAAGCCTGGCAATATTGCACTCAGAGCAAGTGCATCAACGCTAGGTTGAATCAGAGCTAGATCGAAGGAACCTGTTAAAGAGTAGAGAATACCAAACCCTACTAGAATACATACAGCTCCTGATTGAGTGTACAACCAGAACTTCATCGCTGTCCGCTTTCGGGTTTCAGGCAACCCCCAGAAGAGAATAAGGAAGTAACTAGGTACGAGCATAAGCTCCCAAGCAATGAAGAATTCGATCAGGTTTGTCGCCAAAGTCACCCATTGCATTCCCATTAGGAAGAAGAGTGTGTTCGCGAAGAAAGTTGGTCTATTCTCACTGTGCTCGGTATACCCAATGGCATAAACGACTGATAGAAAGCCTAGAACGACGACTGCAAATGTTATTGGAAAAGCAACGCCATCAAGTCTGAGGCCAAATTGCTCTAGCAATCCAGACCATGTAGCATATTCTTCATACGTGAATCCTCTGAGTACCTGATAGAATGGATAGACCATCAACAGGGAAGCTATACCTGAAACTCCAACTGCAACTCTTCCTGCTGATTTCTGAAGACTATTCTTGAGCGCATAAATCAAGAGTGCTCCAAAGAAGAGTACTGCCAATGAGAGGGCAGCGAACGGGAGGTCCGTTATCTGCATCTAGCGGAACCTCCTTCCACGCCACTTTAGCGGTTCTCTGTCAAGTGTTTCAATCTTGTCAGGACCATAAATGAGATCCTTTCGATCTCCCTCACTCAAATCAACAACAGGAGTGTGGAATAATGCTTCGAATCTACAAGCCTCAACACAAAGACCGCAGAAGATGCAACGTGTGTAATCAAAGGAAAGAGCGCAATCTTTCTCGAACTTCTTATCCTCCTTATCCATTCGGATTGCTACGACTGGACATGCACGGACACATTGTGCACATGCCGTACAATTCTGTCGAACGTGAATGTGTCGGCCTCTTGTTGTTTCAGGGTATATTCTGTCCTCGAAGGGGAAAAAGTACGTGAAGGGTCTCTTGAAGACCTGTCTAAATGTATGTTTCAGAATCTGGAAACAATCACCTAATACACTAAAGAAACCCATTGTTTAACCGCCTCCTAAAGGTAGCAATGCAGCCAGCCCCGGTAGATAGACAATTGCGAACATTGCGAGTATGATATTCAAGAGCGCAAGTGGAAGTAGATACTTCCAACAGTAGTGGACTATTTGGTCCTGTCTGAGTCGCTGGAATGACGAACTCACAAGTACAAAGAAGAAGAATGTGATAAGGAACTTCAGTACAAAGTTCACTGGACCAGCTAACGGACCAACAAGAGGACCAATCGGACCTCCAAGGAACAAAGTCACGATTAACGCCGAGTATAGCATCTGCTCAGTAAATTCAGCGAAATAGGTCAGAGTGAAGTAAATGCCTGTAAACTCGGTCCTCCATCCAAAGATAATCTCCGAGTCTGCAACAGGCGCATCAAATGGGAATATTCCGACTGATGCTATTGCTGCAACTAGGAATGTTGCTAGATTGATTGGCAACAATACAGCAAACCAAATCGATGATTGTGCTGCCGCTATCCCCATGAGGCTCAGAGATCCTGCAAGTAAAGCAGGTCCGATAGTAGAGATAATCATTGGAATCTCAGCTGCGAATTGATTGTTGGCTGCTCTGAATCCTCCTATGAGTGAATACTTTGATCCACTGACCCAACCAGCCAATAGGGAAATAACTGGAACTGCAGTTAGGAATGCAAAGACCAATACAAGACTCACAGAGAGATCTGCGATGAACCAGTATTCAAGATCCCAAGGGATGAAACAGAAAGGCAGCAGGACAATCACCAGTAGGAGACCAGGAAGGAATCTGAACATCCATCGTCGGGCATTGTCGGGAATAATACTCTCCTTGGCAATCAGTTTGATGGCATCTGCAAACAACTGAAGTCCTCCGTATTTGCCCATATGCACAGGACCTCTTCTGTCCTGAATGCGGCCCCATAATTTCCTAGTGAACCATACAGCCCAGATGAGAGCCAGAACAACGAAAATAAGGCCGGGAAACAAGACTGCTCGAAATAGAAACATGAAGTTTGAAGGAAGGAAAATGGTGGCCCATATCCACCGAAATAGGTCATAAACCCAATAGAAGATGCCACTCACTATACCGAAAATCCATTGAATCACACCATAAATCCAATCAGGGATTCCTGCAAGCCAAGCAAAGAAGTCGAACTGCAACATGACACCTCCCATTAGCGATCCCACCATCCTGGATATGGATCTAAGCTTCCAAATATCACAATGAAGTCCGCGAACTTTGACCCAGGTACTAGGTCCTTTAACGCGTAGTACGAAGCAATACAAGGCCCACGAATCTTTGCACGATAGGCAGTCTGTGCTTTATCTTGGGTCTTGAGCCATAGTGATGTGACACCTCGTGTACCCTCTACTCGGGCATATGCTTCCCCTTCAGGAAGTCTGTTGGCTTTTCCACGGGCCTTTGGATCAATTATTGGGCCTTCGGGAATCTGAGGTATCAACTGTTTGATTATCTTGCACGCAGTTTCAGCCTCTGCAAATCTCTGCTCCATCCGGTCGAGTGCGTCACTCTGCCCGGGATGGTCAGGATTCTCGGTTATAGGTACTTCAAAGTCAACCATGTCATAAGCAAGATTCGGGTCTGGGTCATCCTTCCTCAGATCCATTGGAACACCACATGCCTTGATGGGTGGGCCACTTAGTCCCCATTTGAGACCCTGTTTAACATCGTATAAACCGATGCCTTCTGTTCTCGCTCTGAAGGTGGGACTTCCCATCTGCATGTCGCGGAATTTAGGTAATCTGTCCTCAAAGCGATCTATAGCGCGATTAAGCTGTTTCATGAACTTGTCCGTGAAATCGTATTTCACACCACCTGGAGTAGAGTATGAAACAGTGTGTCGTGACCCTGTAAGCTCCTCAAAAGCATCGAGTGAATATTCTCGGTCAACCCAAGGCCAAAGCGCCATTGTGAAGAATCCCAGCTCTGCATTGAACTGACCCCACCAAAACTGGATGCTGTGTAGACGGGACATCTCCATCATGATAGTCCTCATTACTTTCGCTCGTTCTGGTACTTCAATTTCAGCAATCTTCTCAACTGCTGCAACATAGGGGTACTCAGCTAAGAATGCCTCAAGCATGCACATTCGTTCTAATACAAGTGCACCTTGTCTAAAATTCTTGAACTCAAGGACTTTCTCAGCAGATCGGTGGAAGTATCCTGCGTTGGGATCACACTCTACAACATAGTCACCGACAAGAGTCAATTTGGTGGCCCAGCCATGAGCTGAAACGTGCTGAGGACCAAACCAGATCTCCATTGCTTCATCAAGAATATCAGGACTCACTGGTCTTCACCTCCTGGTTTGGGTCGAGGTTTAGGTGGCGTGATGCCAGTCTCATCCAATCTACTTTGGTCAGTCTGAAATCGCTTCCGAAGTGGATAAGCTCCTTCTAGCTCGTCAGGGAGAAGTAATAGTCGTGGATCAGGATGATTCTTGAATTCTACACCGAACATCTCTCGAACCTCACGTTCGTGCCATTCGAGTCCAGGGAAGATATCGCATGTGCTTTCTATCTCAGGAGATTCTCCTTCTAAAGACACTCGTAGTTGAAGTAGGATACGATTGGACCATGACCAGAAGATGTAGATGAGCTCGTATTTGTCATTCTCAAGATCAACGCCAAACACTGACTCGGGGAGAGCATCCTGAAGTTCCTCATCTATCATAGTAACAACATCTCGAATCTTACCAGCGGGTACAACTAGCTCTATCTTGTTGTCTCCGAGAGGGTTCGATGTGACTTCCGGAATCTTGTTTATGACTAGTCTCCCGAAAGTTGAGGCATTAGTAGACGAGCCAGACATCTCATGGTTCCTCCATTTTGATTGGTTTTCCAAGGTCCACAGTATCGTATCGTCGGTTATACATCAACATCAGTACCAGGGCTAATGCAGTGTGGGCTGCAGCAACAGAGATGATGAGTATGATTAGTCCTTGACCGGTGAATGAGAACACAGGACTGTAGAGGGATATAGCTACAAGAGCAATGTTAACACCATTGCCCATGATTTCAGCGCCAATCAGGATTCTGATGAGGTTCCTCTTGACCATCATGCCATAGCCACCCAAACCTATCAACATGAATGCAAGAACAAGATACCAAGAGAGTGG
>JAEORI010000246.1 GCA_016840965.1 Candidatus Thorarchaeota archaeon
GGTACTGCAAGAATTAAACCAAATGTATAGTAGCCTATGAGGACACTAACAATATTTGCGACACCAGAGGTAAATGCCTGATAGGCTTGTAGTCCAATGATTCCTATACTTAGCAATCCATTGAGTCTGAAGAACCAGCCAAGTACACCACGCATCATCTCTTCACCAATATCACGGTTACCTAAATGAAGCCCGGCACCTTTCGCGATCCGATTTGATGCTGGGTAGCCGAATCGATATATCCAAGTCAGAAAGATGAGGATATTTACAAGATAGACGTCGCGCTGCTGATTTGCAATGTACTCAGGAAGACTACCAATATAGATGGAGATTGAGGGTACTAACGTAGCCAGACCAATGATAAGATAGTCCTTCCATGCATGTTTCCAAGCACGAGCTTGGACTTCTGGATTCAATGGCTGAGGTTCTACGCTCTCGAAAGTGATGTTAGAAACACGATCGTTCAAACTTGTGTATCCATCACTCTCAGGTTCACGCTGAGTAATACTCCTAATTAGATTCTTGAACCTCATTTTCAGCGGGTCTTGAAGAGATAGCTTGGCTGCTAAGACAACCATACCAAAAAGCACTGCGAAGAATGATACCATCACCCATATCATGTATTCTTGTAGTGAAGTAACGAATTGGAACAGCATATCCGTTATGAGAAGCCAAGACATTATGCTGGTATCCACAGATGAATCAAAACCACCTCCCACTCCAGACCCCCATAGTGCAATATTCATGAGGAAGTATGTCATCGTCTTCAGATACATCAAAATGATGAACGCTTCGATGAACTTGCTCTTCCTTTTCCTGAAAAAGAGAAAGTACACGAGAGTCACAATCAAAGGTGGAACAAATTCGAACACAATTGTAAGAGGTGTGAGGTGTTCTAGCGCCATTTTCAATATTCACTCCAAGCGTTTTACAGAGCTCACACTTCAATATCACGAAGAAAAAGGTTCGTTGGACAGACTTTGTGATAAGCCGAGAGGTTTTAGTTCCCACTGTCGTACCGAAAGTTTAAAGACTGCAAATTAGCTATCGTGAAGTGAAATCAACTGAAAGTTGAGAGAATCAACATGGAAGTTGAGGTGCATAATTATGGAGATTAGTCAAGAACTAGTTGACGCAATAAACGATCAGATTAATTTTGAATTATATAGCGCATTCATCTATTTTGCAATGGGAGCTTGGTTTGAGAATCAGAACATGACAGGCATGGCCCATTGGATGGAAGTTCAATTTCAAGAGGAATTTGCTCATGCGATGAGATTCTATAGGCATCTCACTGAGCGTGGAGCTAGAGTTGTAATGAAACAGATCGATGCTCCGAAGACGGAGTATAAATCAGCTCACGAAGTCTTTGCAGATGCATATCATCATGAAACAATTGTCACAGGAAGAATCTACAAGATAGGCGATATTGCTGACAGGTTGGGTGACAGATCCACTCAATCAATGCTGACATGGTTCTACAACGAACAGACAGAAGAAGAAGCTAATACTATGGAGATTCGTGACAAACTCAAGCTGATTGGAGACTCGATTCCAGCACTACTGCAGCTCGATACAGAGCTAGGTGCACGACCACCTGCTGCTCCTATCCCAGCAAGCTCTACAGCCCCATAAATCTAAGTGAAATACACGCTTCCAAACGCGACCGGAGGAAAATCAAACCTCCGGCGGCTGCTTTTTTCAGTATGATGCACAAATTCGCACAAGTCGCAGACTACTTATGTGAGAATATCACCCGATTTTTCACTGTGAGAGGATACTATGCTACCGGATGATATCATCAAAGCTGTGACAGACAACATTTCTGGGATCAGTGCAAAGGATTATGCTACTACAATCGCTACATTTCATAGAATTCAGGCCAGTCCTGGGTTCTCCGAAGCGATTGAATATCTTCAGACTGCAATCGCGTCCGTTTCGGATGCAAAGGTCAAAGTGTTCGAATACCCGGCAGATGGCAAAATTGCAATTGGTACTTGGCAAAACCCATTTGGCTGGGGAGGTAATGAGGGAAAACTTGAGCTGCTTGAACCTGAAAAGCGAATCTTGGCAGACTTCAGTGCTGAACCAATCTCATTGGTCGCACATTCCACACGTGCAGAGATAGAGTGTGAAGTTGTCTATGTTGGAAAAGGGCTTAGTGCATCAGACTATGAAGGAAAAGATGTGAAAGGAAAATTAGTACTGACTGAGAGCCGAGCTAGACTTGTCCACCAAGTGGCTTGTATCAAACATGGTGCGGCTGGAGTTCTTACATTTGTTCCTCCATCGGGTATCGATGAACTCGCGGAGTTAAGAAGATACGATGCTATCTGGCCTAATGCTGGGGAAAGAGACAAAACTACCTTTGGTTTTGCTTTGAGGCAGGGAGATGGAGTCAAGATGAGAAACTGGCTTCAAGAGGGAAAGATAGTTCGGGTGAAGGCAAAGGTAGATGCAACACTCAGTATTGGCAAAACACAGGTTCTTTCAGCTCTAATTGCAGGTGAAGACAAGTCCAGAGAAATTTGGTTAGCGGCTCATATTTGTCACCCACACCCAGGAGCAAATGACAATGCCTCAGGCAGCGGTGCTCTTGTGGAGGTTCTCAGGACATTATCACACCTTATTAAAGAGGGAAAAATTCCAAAACCAGTATTCTCAATCAGATTCCTTTGGATACCCGAGTGGTCAGGCACTATTCAGTTCATTGAACATGAACAAGACATTCTCAAGCGCTGCAAGGCGATGATAAATCTAGACATGGTGGGTGCAGACCCTACAAAAGCAGGTTCAGTTCTTCATTTGTATAGAACACCATTTTCCTTGCCAACCA
>JAEORI010000247.1 GCA_016840965.1 Candidatus Thorarchaeota archaeon
CTATATCATTCATTCTCAATCAAAGTTTCTTCTCAATGACTGCTTTTAATCGCTCATATGTGTCCCCTGCTTTAGAGAATGGACAAGTTTTGATACAAATTGAACATCCATAGTATTGTGCGAAGTATTCGAAGCATTCCTGTTGTTTGATATTGGTGACTCTTCCAGTGTCATGAGTAACAGTTCCTTCAAGGATAGCTTTAGGGGGACATTGTTTGACGCACAATCCACAAATCTTGCAGTATTCATCGATCCATCCATGGTCATTCGTGTCCACAAAAGGGAGATTCTCAATACTAGTATAGACCGCAGCTAATCTCACTCTGGGTCCAAACTCGGGAGTGATCAAGAGGCCGTGCTTTCCAACCCAACCAATTCCAGCCTTTTGAGCGAGGGGAGGAAAAAGAACCAGACCTCCAAGAGGGTGGTCAGCCTGCGCTGCATAGCCATGCTCTCGCAGAAACTCGGCAATCCTGTTTGCGGCTTTTCCTAAGTCATCATAGGTTCCAAACACCATGTTCATTGTTTCTTGGCTTGCCGCCTTGTCGATTTTTTCCTTACTCATTTCCATTGCCAAGATGATTGCACTATCAAAGAGCGCACCCATTTTTTGGAATATCAAATCTTGAGGGAGTTTAACAAACTCTACCACACCTATTTCTTGGAAATTAGCGAATTCTTTGAGTAATTCTAGAAACTCAGGTGGAGCATTTGTAGAAGCATCAATGGGATTTTCAGGGATTGAATCAACTGAAAGATGAATATTCTTCATGATCGAGAGTAGGCGTCTGATAGGAAATATGTGCCTCAACTCAATATCATCTCTCTCCTGCATGAGATTCATCATCTCAAGGGGAATTTCAAATCTAGTTGGGGATTCTGATGTTGGATGTAATACGCCAGGGATATCATGGACTGACCTCTGCTTTGCTATCAATTTAGAAATTCTAGGTTTTCCAAAACCCCTGATGAAAGCTTTTGTGAATTTATTCTTGATTCCCATGATGATAAACAGCCAATATACTGATGTAATTAGATTGCCGGTTTAATCTTGACAGTCAAATAGATGAATCCATTCTATCGTCCGGGGATATCAGCAATTTGACGAATCTCTATCGGAATCGCATTGTCTAACAAACGTAACAGCTCCTCTTGGTAACTCAGGTTGATTTGGTCCTGCAGCAGTTAGGCTTATTGACATCACGACTGGGCTTCTGAGAGGATTCTTCAAATTGCGTTTCTTAGGGGTTTTCATCGCGTCAAATCTTTCAATAGCCTCGTGCATCATATGAAATAGAGCACTGAGGTCTTCAACTTCATCGACACGGAATGATAGGAATCTGGAAATAACCAGACAATCATCATGAGCGTCATCAGTTGGAGTCTGGGCTATTTGCATAATAAGCTGTGATGAGTGTCGACTAAGGGCAATAGGGAGTTTTTCAAGTGCCTTTCCCCACTTAGCAAGAATCTCCATCTTTCCCTCTTTTTGCACATAGTCCATAACACTCCTTGTGCTCAATTCACTCGCTTCTTTCATGAGGTCTCTTGAGATGTAATAGTGTAAGCTATACCGTTTATCAGATGCATTTTTGAAATCTTCTTTTTCTAAAATACCAGCATCGAAGAGCAGCGCAAGGTTTCGAAACATAGTTGCTTTACTGAGCCCTGTTACCTCTCTCAACCTTGCAGGAGTTGTACTACCAAAAAGCAGGAGGTATGAGTAAATGAGAAGACACGAGTCTAAACTTATGATTTTACTGAGTTGCACCATTTTATCAAGCTGTTCTTGTCCATCGGGTTTGGATTTCTTTTTTGGGGGCATAGAGGTGGCCTCATTTAGCTCTAAACATATCTCTCTCATGAGCCACTTTAAAAGATTGACCCCAATAGGCACATAATGAGCTCAATTTGGTTTGCTACTCACTAATGCAAATCTCTGATTAGGATAGTCGAGGATGAGTTCGTACTCCTTTAGAAATGGATAGCCAATTATCCCATAATCAATCTTCTTTCCAGTAGGTGATATCACCTGGAGATCAATAATTCCAAGCATCACATTGTTTTGAATAGCTTTACCAACAGAGAGACTATCCACCATTGTTGCATATCCCATGACCCTACCTCCAATTCCAACACATTCTCCACCAGAGCATCCAGACGGACTAGGAGCTCCTTCAGGTGGTTCTTCAGCGACTCCAATGTTTGCTGCTAAGGCGGGAGTTATCACATTGCCGCTCGATCCTGTGTCAAGAATGAGAGTGAAAGGACCTTCACCATTGATATCCACTGGTATACCGATAAGGTGTGCGTCCTCGAGATATTTGAAAGCAACCCAATCAATTTCATCAGTAGTTGTGTCGCCGTTTTCCTTCTTCATTGTAAGAGTTAACGTTTCATAGTTTACTGATATTCGATAGTGTTTCAATATATCATGTCCAATGACACCTCCGGTAGCGCATCCAGCCCCTTTGAAAATTGCATCAAAATCAAGAACCATTAGATTCTCATTGAGAAAAGTTTCACTCCCAAGGGAAAACGTTTCAACCTTGGCAGTCCATACTGGCATAGGAGTTCCGCCAGCACCCATGGCTTTTTTCTTTTCATCAGAATATACCTCAATCCCTAATCGTTCAGCAAGTGTCTTGGATATTGTTGTATATCCAGCTCCAGTGTCCAACGTGAAATAGAATGGGCCTTCACCGTTTACAATTGTAGGGACATGAACATGCCCTGAAGCAGGATCTATTTTGAAGTTCAGTTTCATATTTCATCACTTATTGTTAAACTTATCTCATGTTTGAGATATGTTATCCTATCTCATTGGTGAGATATATTAAGTTTATCTTTCACGCAGGTCCCAGAAACAGCTAATTGATTCAATCTCTTAAACAGAAGTCTTTCAGGACCTAAGGCTATTGAAAATCTCTGGGAGTTGAGATTATGGGATTCATACGGTCTAGAGAGGATATCAAGAAACGAATCAAGCAATATGAGAAAGGATACGAACTAGCTGAAACCAAAATTATGACAGCTATGTTCGCAACATCACGAGAAGCTATTAAGCGAGTACTACCACAAGCACTGGAGCCAGGTGATACTCTAGGTGCTTCAGCATATATTGCAGAGTTTCACAGACCAAACTTTTGTCCATTGTATAATGAAGCAGCAGTATTCATCCCTTGTGAGTATAAGGGAGAAGCGGAAAGTCATTGTCTTTCAATGCTGGTCGACAATGATATCGCCATGATTGGCGGTCGAGAGATTTATGGATATCCTAAAAAAAATTGCAGAATCGATTTCTGTAACGAGGAAGGGAAACGAAGTTCATGGTGTATGTGTCCGAAGGGAAATTCCGATTATTGAAATCAGGACCAAGCTGACAGATGTTCTTGAGGAAAATATGTAGTAGGCTCTCAATTCGTCGTCAAATCAATATTAGATGAAAAAGGTGTAGGCGCACGAAAAGAACCTGTTTTAATGAGGTAGCAAAACATTGTTGAGATGCCAAAAGTGGAGATTGGTGAGGGAACTGTATCATTTGGCAAATCGAAAAATGACCCATAGTAATAAGCTCATAACTCCACCCAACTCAATAACACAATTAAGATCTCTCAAAGGCATTACAATCACCAAGAACAGGTTCTCATCTTTTCCCAAAGGTATGAAGAAATGATTGGACGGTTTGGAGGCTGCTGGCGGTAGAGTGAGGATAGATAGACAACACAAGCTGCTAATATAGTTATTATTGAACCAACATCAACGTCTTTTCGGACTATATGTTGATGTTAGTATCTCTATTTTTTCCTGAAGAAATCTTGTGCCCGGTTCTTTCGATATTTCTCTGACTTGACTCAGTGTATCTTGGGCCATATCATAGTGACCTTCAACAAAGTGCATTCTGGCTCTGAGCAGGATTGCAAGACCTAAGACACCAGGTAGATCTTTCTCTCGTGCCATCTCCTCCATGACACGTATCCAGTGTAATGAGAGCAAGCCATCTGATTCTGGATCTTCTGTATAGAGTTGGATCTCAGTTTCAGCAAGCAAGAACAGGCATTCGTTCATTCTCCCCTGTCTTTGGAGTCTTTCAATGATCTCAAATGCATTTTCGAAGTTCTCCAATGCCTC
>JAEORI010000248.1 GCA_016840965.1 Candidatus Thorarchaeota archaeon
CCAAAGAGGATTGATGATTATTATGTCAAGTTTCTTGAGGCTCCTGTACAAGCATATCGGAATCTCGGAGTAGCTGCGGAGTTCAAGCCTGTAAATGACATCATCGCCAATGAAAAAAAGATATCAGGGAATGGTGCAGGCGATATTGGTGATGCGAGAATTCTTGTTGGAAACATGATTTTTGATTTTAATTTTGATATGATGGTGAAAGTCCTTAGAGTACCAAATGAGAAGTTTAGGGATAAGATTGCACAAAGTCTTCGTGAGCGAATGTCTACTATTCAATTACTAACAGGATCAATGCCTGATAGAACAGAGGTTAAAGAAGACCTTTTGCGACTCTATGAAGAAACTCTTGACATTGAATTGATCCCTGGGAAGTTCAACAGATGGGAGATTGAGAAAGTAACCGAACTCAAACCATGGTATACGTCTGACGAGTGGTTACACTGGAGACGAGGTGGAAGGATAGACGCTAGAACTGTTAGAATCTCAGCTACGACACGAGTAGGCACCTCTAACTATAAGGCACCAGGTGGACTCTTACGAATCACTGCTGAGGAAACAGAAGGAAGACTAATTGATGTAGTCATCAGTGGAGATTTCTTTATGCTCCCAATGGATGCGATATCTAACCTCGAGAAGTCGCTTGTAGGAGCTAGGACTGATAATGGAGATATTCTCGAAAAAGCGACCAAAGCGTATTCCAAGTTTAAAATCGAGTCGCCAGGTGTTACGCCAAAAGATATCGAAACTGCTGTAAAACTAGCCTTTGAACAGAAATAAGCAGTTGCAGCCCTTCTGAACAATATACGCAATGATGAGTTCATTTCCGCATTTGTTGATTCCGGGCTTCGTCAGGAAGAAGCCATAAGGATGAATAAGGGAGTTGGATTTCAGATAGAGAGGCGACATAACTGTTGGGTCAAGATTATCGTTCAGGATTTAGAGTGAAGGCGCCTGGACGAGTGTGTCTTTTTGGTGAGCATAGTGATTACCTTGGGTTGGATGTCATTGCAGCCGCTATTGATGTCACGATAAAGATTGAAGCGCAACCCAGAGAAGATGACTTGATTGTTGTGACTTACACTGATCTCAAAGAGAGGGATGAATTCACTATTGCAGGTGAGATTGGTTATAGAACGAAACGAGACTACCTTCGAAGCGCCTTCAATGTGATGGCAAGAAATGGATTTGTACTGAATCATGGCTGGAATCTAAAGGTCAGTGGAACAATACCTATAGCTGCAGGGCTTTCTAGCTCTTCCGCTTTAACAGTTGGAGGAATCAAAGCTATCATGACGATGACTGATAGAAACTTGCCTCCTGAAGAAATCGCACTAAGAGCATATGATGCAGAGGTGGCAGAATTTGGCGAAAGTGGTGGGACAATGGATCATTTTGCATCATCATTTGGAGGAGTGATTTATGTAAATACCCTAGAAAACAGGGTTAACAGACTACCAGCAGAACTTAATATGTTCGTAGTAGGAGATTCAGGAGAGAAAAAGAGGGATACTGTCGGAGACCTCCGCTACATCAGGACAACAGTAGAGAGAGAATATAGAGAGATTGCCAAAGATCTTTATTCCTTTGACAGAAGAGTGACACCAGTCAATATGATTTGTGAACCATTCGAGTTTAATCAGAGCAAGGAGAGAAGGATGGCTGTAGCTACACTTCATAATAGAGACCTCACACATAGAGCACTTAAACTGTTGAGCAAGCCGCTGCCTGATGGTAATGAACTTGGGAAGATGTTAGGGGAACACCATGAGATCTTGAGGGACGACTTGGAGAGGTCCACCCCGAAAATTGAAAGATTAATTGAAGCAGCCTATGATGCAGGCGCACTTGGTTGCAAGATCAATGGAAGTGGGGGTGGGGGATCAATGATGGCGTATGCAGTTGGATATGAACAGGAAGTAGCCTCTGCGATAAAGAGAGCTGGTGGAACTCCATATATCGTGAAGGTATCTAGAGGTGCAGAGGTAATCACGGTTAATTAAGCGGACTTGGCAAGTTCTTTCATACGAGCCTCAACAATCTTAATGATTTCAGTCTTGAGCTTCGCGGAATCCGTCAAGAGTTTCTTTACCTCATTTTCGGTCTTATCAACAAATGACTTGTCCTTAATATTTCCTAGATTTATTCTTACATTCAGAGCAGCACCTTCGATTGCTGCCATGAGCGCATGAGTGGCTACACCTGCATCCGTAATCGAGTTTATGTTTCCCTTCTCAGCTGCTGCGCGCGCATGGATTAAGGCACTATATGAGTGCTTCATTGTTGTTAACGGAACCTTCGCAGCTTCGATTGTTGCCTTCTCTATCACGGACTCCTTATTCTTAACTTCAGTAGCAGTTTCTGCTGGAGCTCTCATTGCATCCATTACAACATCAAATGCCTTGGAATCTTTCTCGATTAGGTCCATAAGGATCCCTCGGTCGTATTCACACGCATGTCGATGTTCCAGCATGTCTTCTTTAATCCCTGCGAATTTTCTTCCAGTTATTGAGAGGCCAGTGACCATACAAACTACGCCAGCTCCAAATGAGCCTAGAGCTGCAGCTACGCTACCTCCTCCCGGAGTGGCACGTGCTCTACGGACCTCATTACCAAATTCAATCATTGACATCTCAGTAAATGTCTTCTTAGTAGGATCAGACCCGCCACCAAGATAATAGAGATCAAGAATCATTGATTCATCTAATTTCTCTGGCTGAATATAGTACCTGAGGGCATCAAGAAGTGCGAAGAGAGGCACCATACCAACGATTTCAGTTTCAATTACAGTAGCTCCAAACCTGCGTGCTTCATTTCGTACGACTTCAAGCACTTGATGTATCTTGGTTCGTTTGGGATGGGTTAGGTTTAGAGAAACCTGCACGCAATTCTTTGCAGGGAGGTCCAGCCCTATTCCTTGAACATTTGCAAAGCCACCGGTAGTCGCACGCACAGCATCAGCGCAAACTTTCGCAACGTCAACATTAGTTGTGTTCAGATTGAAATTGATCGCAATCAAGAAGTTACGAGCTCCTGTGGCTGTAGCACCAGCTGTTGGATGTATTTTGCTTGGGCCATAATCAGGGTCTTTTTCAGGATTCGTTCCGATTTCTTTCCTAAGCCCTTCAAATTCGCCTTCACGGATATTTGGTAAATCAACTCGGTCTCGGCGTGTCGCAGATTTTGAATAGAGAAAGACAGGAACCTTGCACTTTTCCGAGAACTCCTTTGCGAACTCCTTTGAAAGCTCGATGCACTCACCGATGGTGGTTCCATGAAGTGGGATAAACGGTACAACATCAACTGCACCCATTCTTGGGTGTGCACCCTTGTGTTTTGTCAAGTTTATTTTCTCAACTGCAAGCTCTGAAGCTTTTAGAGCAGCATTCTTCACCTGTTGCGGTCCGCCAATGAACGTGAAGACAGACCGATTGTGATCATGGTCAAATTCTACATCTAGAAGTCGAACGCCTTCAACGCTCTTTATGGCATCAGCTAAGGCGTCAATAATTTTCTTGTCTCGTCCTTCTGAAAAGTTGGGTACACACTCAACAACTTTCACAAGATTCACCCGTGCCCGCTCGGGGAGTCCATACACAAAAGCGTTTGGGAATGATTCTTTACTGCACCATTTGCGATTTATAGGCTGCAACAACATTCTTCAAGAGCATCGCTATCGTCATGGGTCCGACTCCTCCAGGGACAGGAGACACACATTGAGTCTTGCTCTTCACACTCTCGAAATCAACATCTCCAAGAGGTGTTGCAACATCGATAACAACAGCTCCTTCTTTGACCATATCTGCTGTGATGAAAAATGGATCAGACTCATTTGTGCGTCGACCTATTGCACTAATTAGGACATCAGCTTGCCGAGTGAATGATGGCAAATCCTTAGTTCTTGAATGACAGACAGTGACTGTAGCGTTTCTGTTCAGTAGAAGCAGAATCAAGGGCTTACCCACAATTGTTGACCGATTGATAATTACGGCATGTTTACCAGAGAGGTCATTCCAGCCAATCCTGTCTAACATGGTGACAATTCCATGAGGTGTGGCTGCACTAAGATCTTCGCCACCATAGAATAGGCGATAAACATTTGCCGGGGAAAACCCATCAACATCTTTCAAAGGATTAATAGCTCCAATGATTGTTTTCTCGTCTATGTGTTTTGGCAAGGGAAGTTGTACTAGAATTCCGTGGACTGAGGAATCATTGTTCAACTTTCTAATTAACTCTAGAAGTTCCTCCTGAGTAGTCGTTTCAGGGAGATCATGATGGTCTGAAAGGATACCAGCTTTGTTCGATGCCTTGTGCTTCATTCTGATATACATCTGCGAACCAGGGTCCTCTCCAACAATAACAGTTGCTAGCTTTGGAGAAACCCCATGTTGAGCAACGAGTTCTGTGACTTCGTTCTCCACCTCAGTTCTTATCCGATTTGATAAACGACGACCCTTGAGCTCATGGTCTTCACAGATTGGTTTTAGATCATCATCAGACATGAACTCACCTCTTAGAATACTCCACTAATATTACCATCTGCATCTAGGTCCATTCCATGCGCAGACGGTTCTTCAGGCAGACCAGGCATGAGGTTGATATCACCCATACTAATAACGATGAACCCAGCACCATTACTGACATTGGCACTGGTGACTTCCGCATCAAATCCCGATGGTCTTCCTCTCAGGCTCTTTGAGTCTGATAAACTGAATTGAGTCTTTGCGATACAAATTGGGAGAGTTCCATATTCTCGTTTCTCAAGAGACCTGATAGTTCCCCTAGCTGTGGTCGTATATAGAACATCTTTTGCACCGTAGATTGTCTGTGCGATTTTCAAAATCTTTGTCTTTATCGGGTCTTCTAGATCATAGGTGTACTTTATTTTCTTGACGGGTGTGCTTTCTATTGTTTCAAGAACAGCTTGAGCGAGAGCTTTCCCACCTTCACCACCTTTAGCATATACTTCTGAAACTTCCATTCTCCAACCTTTCTCTTCACAGAATTTTCGAAGTAGATCTATCTCCTCTGGCGTGTCATCTGGAAATCGGTTGAGTGCGACAACTGCGGGTACTCCAAAACTGCTGATGTTCTCCATATGTTTCTCTAAATTGGGAAAACCATCTTCGAGTTTATCAAATCCATGATATTTCAAAGCACGAATCGTTGTGATTACAACACATGCATCAACTTTGAAGTCCCCGGCTCTGGTAACAATATTGAAGAATTTCTCAGCACCTAAGTCAGCACCAAAGCCAGCCTCGATTACTACATAATCAAATAGACGTAATGCAATATCAGTACCGATTATTGAGCTAGTGCCATGAGCTATGTTTGCAAATGGTCCAGTATGGATTATTGCCGGAGTTCCTTCTTGTGTTTGTACCAGGTTTGGTTTGAGAGCATCCCTCAAGATTACTGCCATGGCACCTTCGGCTTTTACATCTCTTGCATACATTTCCTTCGATTGTTCAGAACGTGCAATCAGAATATCGCCTAGTCTTTTCTTGAGGTCTACGTAGTCCTTTGATAGCCCAAGGACAGCCATAACCTCTGATGCTGATGTGATGACAAAATTGTCCTCTCGTGGAAATCCATCAAACCGGCCCCCAAGTCCGACAATAACCTTTCTCAAAGCACGGTCATTCATATCCACGTTTCGTGGCCAATAGGTTCGCCTCACATCGATTTCAGGCTGATGATCATGATGGATATAATTGTCGATCATCGCTGAGAGTAAGTTACCAGCTGCAGAAACAGCAGGGAAGTCGCCAGTAAACATCAGGTTAATCTGATCGAAAGGCTCAACAGTGGATTTACCTCCACCCGCTGCTCCTCCTTTTATACCAAAGACAGGACCCAGGGATGGCTGTCGTAGAGCCACAACAGCATTCTGTCCTAAGGCGTTAAGTGCCATTGAAAGACCTATAGAGTTGGTTGTCTTTCCTTCACCAGCTGGAGTAGGAGTTGTTGCAGTAACGAGAATAAGCTTGCCCTTTCTTTTCCCCAGATTTTTTCTAATATTCAAGTTTATTTTCGCCATGTAATTTCCATAGTGTTCTAGATATACCTCATCAATACCAGCCTTCGTTGCAACATCAGATATGGGAATCACGATCTCACTCATCCTAGCAATTATCGAATATTCTTCACGGTATATAACACCTTGATAAAAGAAGCTCTACAGCAAAGTTAAGCGATTGCTTTGACTATCAGACTTAATTTACTATGAAAGCACGTGTATTCATGCAGTCAAAGAATTTGAAAACAGTACTTGTGATTCTTATACTGTCCATGTTCCTCCATGTTATGACTGCCAATGCTCAAACAGACAGACCAGTCGCTGTATGGCCAACCGAGGGGTGGGCAGTGTCAACTCCTGAGGAACAGGGGATGGATTCCGCAGCCCTTGAAGAGGTCTATACGCATGTAAGAAATTCAGGTGCTAGCATCCGGAGTCTTCTTGTTGTCAGACATGGATTTCTTGTCGCAGAGGAATATTTCACACCGATGCTCTATGATGTTAATGATACTCACATACTCTACTCAGTCACGAAGAGTGTAGTATCCTCTTTGATTGGGGTTGCGATTGATCATGGCCTTATAGATAACACAAGTCAACTGCTGCTTGACTTCTTTCCGAATCGAACAATTGCCAATCTTAACGCATGGAAAGAAGCTATTACACTTGAAGATGTTCTACAAATGAGGTCAGGTTTCCAATGGGATGAAGATAACTACAACGAATACAATGATTTCTTTGCAATGAGAGACTCGGAGGATTGGGCTCAGTATGTTCTTGACCGTCCAATGGCATATGAACCAGGTTCGACATTTTATTACAATAGTGGAAACTCGCATATCCTGGCGACTATAATCAATGTGACCACAGGTATGACTCCACTTGCATTTGCGGATCAGTACCTCTTTGGTCCTCTTGGAATAACAAATAGACTTTGGTTGACAGATCCTCAAGGAGTCAATTTTGGAGGTTCAAATCTTGCTCTGCGGCCACGAGATATGGCGAAATTTGGACTCTTGTTCCTCAACAATGGTACTTGGGATGGTCAACAAATAGTATCATCGAACTGGGTCTATAGTTCTAGTCATGGTCCATCAACGCCATATTCAGGGACCAGTTATGGGTATCAATGGTGGCTTGATGATACTAATGAGTGGTACTCTGCCAGAGGATATGATGGCCAGTTCATCTATGTGGTCCAAGAACATGATATTGTGGTTGTTTTTTCCTCTGACAATAGTGATGGCCCTTACGAGTATGACTGGTTGGTGAGTGATGGGATACTTGGAGCAGTGACAAATATTTACCCAGGCGAAAATCAACAAGACTTCCCCTACCTGCTTATTGGTGCGGTGTCAATAGGTATTATTTTTGTAGCTGCATTAGTGATTAGGGTTAGAAGATAGTTGTTCCAAATGAAGGAGTTCTCCAAAAGAACATAAGACGGGCGCGCATAGAATAGTGTGGTTGATTGTTATGGAAAAGCTTCCACTCGATGCATTACCCGATGCACTACCAGATGCTATTGATGAGGAGAAGTATGTAGTTTGTACATACTATGTTGGACTCCCTCCATTCATGGATGCAAGGGAGTTGGCACATGCTGCTGCTGTTGAACAGAGTACAGGTACTTGGACACTTGTACCAGGTGAAACTCCTGAGGTTCGGCGACGGCATGTTGCAAAGGTCATTGGAGTCTATGAAGTCCCCCAATACGAGTATAGTATTCCCAAGGACCTCGAAAGAAGAGAGTACATCATGCAAGTTGCCTATCCTTGGGAGAACTTTGGTCAGCAAATACCAATGTTGTTTAGCACTGTAATAGGCAATATCTCACTCTATGGGAGAATCAAGTGTCTTGATATGAAATTCCCAAAGAGCTGGCTAAAGGGGTTCAAAGGACCGAAATATGGTATGAAAGGGCTACGAAAGCTCCTGAAAATCAAAGAAAGACCAATCCTGAATAACATGGTCAAACCATGCGTCTACACATCTTGCCAGATGGGAGCAGATCTAGCCTATGAGGCAGCTGCTGGAGGAGCAGACATCATAAAAGATGACGAGTTACTTGCGAATCCTGATTTCAATACACTAGAGGACAGAATCCCACGCTTTATGGAAGCACTTGACCGCGCGAACTCTGAGAAAGGTGAAAAAACACTCTATACTGTAAACATCACCGACAAGCTCCCACGAATGTTTGAGAATGCTGAACGAGCCCAAGAGCTTGGTGCTAATGGACTGATGATGAATTTTCTTGCAGTAGGGTATGACGCATTCAGACACGTCTGTGAAAACATATCCAAAGTACCGGTTCTTGCACACATGGACGTCACCGGAGCAATGACTTACTCACCAATCACAGGAATTTCATCCAACATTGTAACAGGGAAACTACCCAGGATTTGTGGATCTGACATTACAGTCTTCCCAGCACCTTATGGAAAGGCGCCTGTCCTCAAGGAACGTTTTCTCAATGTTGCGCATGATATGATCATGCCTTTGCACAATATTGAACAAACAGCCCCGATGCCAAGTGGAGGAATTAGTCAAGGACATGTTGAGGAAGTCATAGACGACCTTGGATTGGACATCGTCATTGGAACCGGAGCAGGAATCCATGCCCATCCCATGGGACCACGAGCAGGTGCAATCGCCTTCAGACAAGCAATCGATGCGAAGATGCAAGGCATCCCTGTAAGTAAGTACGCAAAAGAGGAAGGACACGAAGAACTGAAAGCCGCCATGGACGCTTGGGGATCAGGTAGAACCGGGGCAGACCTCTAGACCTGATGGTGATAGTGTATTGGTAGACTTCACAAAACCAATTGAGATTGCAGGTCTCAAGGTCAAGAACCGGTTTGTAATGCCACCCATGGTACGGAGCCTAGCAACTGAAAAGGGATTTGTGACTGACGAAGTTGTTCAGCACTACAAGGAACGTAGTAAAGGTCAGGTTGGTCTTATCATAGTTGAAGCAGCTGCTATAGCTTGGAAACACCGTATAGGGATGAAAAACATCGGAATCCATGATGATAAGATGATACCAGGGCTCACAAAACTCGCAGACGGAATAAAGGCTCATGGTGCTCGAGCATTCATTCAAATCAACCATTCTGGTTCGAAAACGCACTTCAGGACAAGATATGTCGGACCTTCAGATATTCCAGTGATAAAACATAAGATTCCAGAGCCACTCTCCAAGGAGGAAATCCAGAGTGTCATACAGATGTTTGTCGATGCTGCCAGAAGGGCTAAAGAAGCAGGTTTTGATGGGGTTGAGATTCATGGTGCTCATTACTATCTCTTGAGCGAATTTCTCTCAGGATATACAAATCGTAGAGATGACGAGTATGGAGGTACAACTAAGAAGAAAGCTAAGTTTTCGGTAGATGTGATCAAAGCCATTCGAAAAGAACTAGGGAACTATCCGCTCATCTTCCGAATGAACGGATTTGAGAATGTTATCGATGGGATCACTATGGAAGAAGGGATTAGAATTGCAAAGATTGTCGAGCGCGCAGGGATTGATCTACTCCATGTTTCATGTGTCGTTGATTCAACATTCAACCCGGCACTCCCTCCAATATTTGATAAAGAAACACAACCCGATTTTCTCAAAGACTATCCTTATGATTCCTGTATTCCAATTGCTGGAAAAATAAGACCTCATGTTAAAGTGCCAGTGATAGGTGTAGGAGAGGTTCGAGATGCAGGACTTGTAAAAAAGGTCATGAGAGATGATATGTGTGATATGCTTGGAATTGGTAGAGGTTTGCTTGCAGACCCCTTCTTTATCCAAAAAATGATGGAAGGTCGTGCAGATGAAATAATCCCTTGGAAAGATGGTTCTTAGTTTTCAGGGTATTTGGCAGCTTCGGTCTTGAATTGTTGTCCTTCATTAAAGATCTCTTTTGGATCTATAACTATGAATGCGAACCGATA
>JAEORI010000249.1 GCA_016840965.1 Candidatus Thorarchaeota archaeon
CAGCATCTCGAAGAAGCATATAATATCGCAAATCAGTCGGGAACTCCATTTCACACTGCCCAAGCGCTTACTGAAATGGGTTGGGTTTCTGTCATACTAGGAGAGTATGACCTTGCAATAGCATTCTATGATGAAGCCCGAACACTCTCTGCATCTTTGGATGAGGTCAGTGATCGTCACGCAGTGACTCTCTCGCATATCTGCTCTGACCTGAATGACGCGCAGCAAGCACTTGATTGGGCGCAGTGGGCTCTGGAATGGCATATGAATCAGGGGTCCGAAGGCGATACTTGGACTCACTCAGCTATGGCACGAGCGCTCACATTGCTTGGTCGATTAGATGAAGCTGCAATACATCTTGATACATCGAGAGAAATGGCGTTCAGAAGTGGCCAAGAGCGAGAAATTGCCTTCTTCTATCTTGTATCAGGTCTTCATGAAATATTTTCAGGAGAACCCGCAAGCGCGATTGAAACTCTCAGGAGTGCTTTGGAAATTTGCGAACGTACGAAAACTCAAGAATTCATGAATAGGGTATTGTTAGCCTTGGTACGTGGAGAGACTGAATTATTCAAACAAAGTGGTGGCGATCACACCAATGATACATCTGGCCAATGGATGACGTACCTAGAAGACATCGCACGCTCCAAAAAACTCCCAGGGATTCTTATTCAACATGCACTTTTGAAAGCCGACTTCCTTTTGGCACAAGGAAAAACCAGCGAAGCTCGAAATACACTGATTCACGCTCTTAGCATCCATGAATCACCTGGAGTTATATCATTACAAAAGCAGGTATTAGCAAGAATCAGAGAGATTGATACAGAAACAAACATCTAGATTCTTTCAAATCAAGAACTTTGTTCATACGACGAATTTCAGGCAAGTCTTGCCTGTACTACTCAATGCGGGGAAGAACTCTCCTCTTTCATTGTTGCCTTATATGTTCACAACAAAGAATATCATGACACGGAGGCTCGAATGATTGAGCAAAGTAAAGAGCACGCTTGCGTTTGGAAAAGACTGGAGAGAGATGTTGAATTACATGGCTGAATCTGAGTGTCTTGTTGATGTATACCTTTGTGCCAGCGCCTATGGACACTCAGATGATAGAAACAATATTGTCGCTGAAACCCATGGAGTTAGAATCATCTATGTTGGCGAAGATTACTTCATTGTTGGTCCAAGACGCCCGGTTCACTCTAGTGTCATCCCAATGGGATGGATATCAATGATACGAATCCGCAATGATGAAGATGCCGACCTGATTAGTCTGGTAGACGATGATGATGATGATCTAGAAACTTTGAATGATTTTAAATAATTTCTGACTACTGAAACATGAAGTCGTTTGAGAGGTGTTGCTTCAGCTGGATTATTCTGTCAAACAACTGGTGAAAATGGTTCATGGTCGGTTCTTTCAAAATCTCTTCTATCGATGCCCATTTGAACTTATTATGCTCAATACCTAATTTGATGTCTCCGTTAATATACCTGCACCAATATGAGATGTATATCATTGGAAACTCTTTCCCTCCTCTATAGAAGAAGCCCGTTTCAATTGGCAAAATGATCTCTGTTTTAAGACCTGTTTCTTCGAATATCTCTCGGAGAATTCCGTCATCAGGACTCTCTTCTTCTTCGAGTCTACCTGTGATAATTTCCCATGCATTAGGAGCAAAATCTTTCGAATCACTCCTTCTAAGAATCAGGAATTTTCCATCCTTCTCAACTGCAGCACCCATTCCAATGTACATCTTCTTCATTGTTTCCACATCTGGCAAGAAATTTCATTACGTTACTCACATATATGATTCAACCGATTAGATTAATTTGGGAATGTACAATGCCATTCACACCATACCATTTTGGTCCTGCATTATTGATTGGAGCACTTCTATTCCCATTCATCGACTTTTCAACGGTGATGATTGCTAGTGTAATTTTAGATGTTGAACCTCTTTCAGTGATAATCTTTGACCTACAACTACCGCTACATGCTTTCTTCCATACATATGTAGGAGCAACAATTGTGGCTGTTGTTCTCTCAATTGGAATATACCCTTTCAGGAAATATCTCAACAGGTTTGTAGCCCTCTTCGGACTGAAGCAAGAGTCTTCGTTTCAGCATATCGTACCTGCCAGTTTTATCGGTACTTTCTCACACGTATTTCTTGACTCATTCCTCTATGTAGAGATGAATCCCTTTTTTCCCCTCCTTGGAAACCAATTCTTTGGCTTGCTGTCAAGTGAGCTTGTATATGATCTCTGTTTTTCTATGGGACTCATTGGATTGTTTATCTATCTGCTCCGAGTCCTGCTAGGTTTCCGAGTTTCGAAGATCGAAGGTGACGCATTTGACTGATTTATGAGAAAGGGCTTCTTGGTGAACTTTCTCCTCTTCCATGTTCTGGCGGTGGTTTCCAGTCTTCTGTAATCTTTAGATATTCAGCTCTCTCAGTGGCATCATGTAGTTCCATTACCGTTGCCAAGTGATTTTCATCCCTGTCTCGAATTGCGTATATGTACTCATAGAAAATCCTGCCAATGAAATGCACCCAGCCCTCGTATTTTTCTAATTTTCCACTTTTCAACTCGTTAATCATTTTAAGTACGCCTGGTTCCGCGCGTTCAGGATGGCATCGCAATATGGATGAATTGACTCTGTCTTCGTCCTGTTGTAGTTGCTCAGCTACTTTTCTGTTGAATATTACAATCCTGTTCTCTTTATCTAACACGCAGATTCCAACATTGAGATTTTCAACAAGTAATCTTAATGCATCGAGTTTGAGCGACATATCAAAAGCTAGCTGCAAACGGAATGAAAACCTTACCCATATTGAACACATCTTATTTATTTTTGAGAACAATCCTATCGAAAGCATGAGCGATTTCTATTCGAGACTCGCGAGATACTATGACCAGATGTATGCACACATTGACTATAGAGGTGCTGCCGACCGACTTCATGAAATCATTCAGAAGCACAAACAATCAGTAGGAAATAGATTGCTGGATGTCGCCTGTGGCACTGGAACTCACATAACGCACCTCAAAGATAAGTATCAAGCAATGGGATTTGATATCAGTGAAGAAATGCTTGCTGTCGCGCGCGAGAAGTGTCCTAGTATCACCTTCATGCAAGGTAATATGGTTTCCATGGAACTCAATCAGACCTTCGATGCTATAATTTGCCTATTTGGATCCATCACGTATCTTACAACGGAAGACGAGCTTCGACTTACACTCCAAAGTTTTTCGAAACATATTGTTCCTGGGGGCGTTGTTATTATCGAACCTCTATTCACAGAAGAAACATATCGTGAAAAGGGAATGGGGCTTAATTGCTTAAACCTTCCTGATATCAAAATTGCCCGGAGTAATGTCAGCCGAAGAGAAGGAAATATTGTTTATCTCGATTTTCACTTTCTAATATCAACACGAGAACATGGTACGGAGCACTTTATCGATCCAAGTCCCTTGGGTGTATTCTCCTTGGATACTTTCAAGAACCTCATGGAAGAGAATGGTTTCACAGTCAAGATAATTGAACCAGGTTTCGATAAGGAATTTCTTATTTTAGGTATCATGGATAAATGATATCCATTCATTTCCTCTTTCCACTAATTGATTAGTGTCAAAGTGAAACGCAATCTATGGAAACTGCAACATTAGGTTCTGGATGTTTCTGGTGTACAGAAGCTGTATTTCAACAACTGAAAGGTGTTTCATCCGTTGTATCTGGATACTCTGGCGGTCATGTCGATAATCCATCATATGAACAGGTATCCACTGGTCGAACTGGACATGCTGAAGTATGCCAGATTCAATATGATCCCGATCAGATTTCGTATGAGTCCCTACTTGAGGTCTTCTTTAACACTCACGATCCAACCACCCTGAACCGTCAAGGTAATGATATTGGGACACAGTATCGGTCTGTAATCTTTTATCACTCAGAGAGGCAGAGAGAAACTGCTGAGAGAGTGAAATCGGACTTAGACAAGAGTAGGACTTGGAAGAACCCCATTGTAACAGAGATTGCTCCGTTTAAGAAATTCTTTCCAGCAGAAGACTACCATCAGAACTACTACCGGAACAATCCCAATCAAGGATACTGCCGTGTTGTAATCGCACCAAAATTGTTCAAGTTCCAGAAGGTCTTCAAGTTGAAACTAAAAAGTTAGTTAAATGTATATTTGAAGATAATATTCTGACTAAAATAATACAAGAATCGTTGATAACATACGGATTCGCTTTAGTACTAGGAACTAGTCAGGTTGGAAAACTATGTCTGAAGGTGCGTCTTCTGAAGTATATGCTTTCTGCAATATATGCAAGGAGAACGTCCCTCTGGAGATTACAGAAACTGACATCGAGAAGGCAAAGACTGGACTCATCTCAGTCATCTCGGTTCATGGCTCTCCCCAGCATGCAATTCTTGTCTACTTAGATATGAACCTCAAGGCGCGAGGAATTGAATATCCCTCCCTCGTCCAAGTCACCGATGGAGAATCACTCGAAAGCGAACATGCTACAGCCATCAAAGATGATATCACAGATTTGAGCACCATAATCAGTTCCTTTGGCGAAAAAAAAGAACTAGCAATCAAAACATTTGCACACATATCTGCACAGCTCATCGCTGGAAATACCCTCTATCTCATTCATAATAACAAAAGCATTGGAAGAGTTGTGAAGGATCAGATTGACTCTTTATTCATTGATGAAAAACCAGCATCATTTGTCATTACTTTTGACGATATTGACTATGTGACAGGTATGCGACCTACGATTTACGACCTTCAATATGGATCTTTCATCTCGGAGGGTATTAAAATCGATACGTCTTATTTCGAGAAAATAATCAAAGATGCGCTTGATAGTCCTAACGGATTTAGTATGTTGAAGAACGACTATCATAAGTTGAAATATTCATACAGACGGCTCTGGGAATTTTTGACTGCCGGTCAAAGGGTGTACACACAGAAGAAATTAGCATATCTGGTTTCTATCGACCTATCGCTTATTCCATTACTTCTCAGAATTGCTGAAAACGATGGAATCGATATCTCTTCCCGTGTGAAAGAATCTTGATAACACACGATGCTGAGGAATCACTTCTTGTATAATCCAACTGTAAAGAGGAAACAATCAAACAAATTGGTGTTTATCTCAGTTAGGTATGTGAAAACAACCCGTACCAGAATTGGTCCATCGGAGAAGATTTCAACGATATTTGTTGAGTGCTCTGCATTGAAATTGTACCTTGCTGTTGTTGACCTGAATGAAGCCAATAGAACGTTACTTGTTGAAATCCATACACCATTTTGGTACATGAACCGTATCTCTGCAGTTCTATTACAAATCACAGTGACCCATGTGACTTTTGGACCACCGAAACCTGCTTCAACGTGGTATTTCTCGTTGGATATGTATTCAGAAGTGTCCGCGACTTCAACCACTTGTCTAATAGGAATCGAACTGAATATGGTTGCAAGAATAATCCCAATTATGAGATAATGTCCTATCGTAAGTTGTTTCATCTTAGCTCGACTCCATAGGACTTGACTTCTTTTGCATTATTTGTCTTTCATAGTTATATCAACTCTTTGGATATTACCAAGGATGAATGATCATTGAAACAATAAACAGAAAATCAAGGAAACACTTCGATTTCTGTTGAAAATTCTTTTTGAAAAGATAGATAGGGTATGAGTGAACAATTATATTCAAAATTAGTTTGTAGTGACGAATCATGAATGAGGTACAATATAGTGGGGAAAAAACTGCAAAGGTCGGTGACATCGAGCTTGTCTATGACACGTTTGGAGATCCGTCACACCCTCCCATGTTACTTATCATGGGACTGGGTGAGCAGATGATTCGATGGGATGAGGTATTTTGTCAGATACTCGCATCGCAAGGTCGTTTTGTAATTCGTTTTGATAATCGGGACGTGGGATTGTCAACGAAGTTAGAAGACGCGGGCATTCCTGATGTTAGAGCACTTATGTTTGGAAAAACAGTCGATGTTCCTTATACATTGAAAGATATGGCTAACGATGCAATAGGTCTACTTGACTGTCTTGGAATTGAAGCAGCAGATATTGTGGGCGTATCGATGGGTGGTATGATAGCTCAGACTATGGCTATTCATCATCCCAGTCGAGTACGGACTCTTACATCAATTATGTCTTCAACAGGCAATCCTAATCTACCTCAACCAACTCCTGAGGGAATCTCAGTTCTTCTTGCGCCACCTGCATCAAATAGAACAGTCTACACCAATGATTATCTGAAAGCTGCGAAAGTGCTCCATGGACCCAAGTATCAACTAGATGAAGAGTATATACGCAACTATTCAGAACGTGCCTATGATAGATGTTATCATCCCGCAGGATTTGCCCGTCAGCTGGGAGCCATTCTTACTTCTGGTAGTCGAAATGAAGCATTGGGTAATGTGAAGACACCAACCCTTGTAATTCATGGGGATGTAGATCCATTGGTCCCGGTTGAGGCAGGAAAAGACACCGCAAAAAGCATACCGGACGCAAAGCTCCTCATTATTGAAGGAATGGGACACAGCTTCCCAACTGAGGTCGTGCCACAGATAATCAAAGCAATTCTGCAACACACTTCTCAGTAGACAATCTACACTTTTCGCAGATGCAAATTATGATTAATGGCCAAGTTATACCGGAAGATCAACAGGTGACTCTTGAGTTGACTACGAACTTACCTGATGCACTTAGAGAATCTGGCGCAATCGAAGTCAGAAAGAAACTTGGGACAATCACTGGTGGCAATGTTCTTGATGTTGGAACAGACAATGGTGATTTCATCAATGTTTTAATGAAGTCACTAAAAGGATACAACTCGTTCACTGGAATTGATATCTCAGAGGAGGACATTAAGAAAGCAAAAGAGCGGTTCCAAGACGCTCCTGTGAATTTAGTTGTTATGAACGCAGAATCAATGACATTCCGAGATAATCAGTTTGATACAGTTTGCATCTCATATACGATTCACCACCTGGAGAATATCAACAAAGTACTAGCTGAAATGTATCGTGTTTTGAAACCCGGTGGATATTTCATTTTACAGGAAATGTTCTCTGATGGAGAACAGACTGAAGCCCAGATTGTTGACATGGATATACATCATCTTAATGTGAAGATAGACACTCTCCTCGGTATCCCTCATTTTGCGTCTTTAACTCGACAACAGCTGAGAAATTTCATTACCAAGATCGGTTTGAACGATATTGAAGTCTACGAATCCTCTTGGTCAACCAAATGTTTGTTCTGTGATGATGCTAACAAGTGTCAATATCCAATGAGGACGGAGAATATCGAGTTTTTAATCAAGCAAATTGATGATGACTTGGATAGAATACGTGAACATCCATCGTATAGCGAGTTATTAGAGGAAGCTGAATTAATCAAAGAACGGGTGAAGACATACGGGTCATCAGCTGCATCATTGATGTATATCTTTGGTAAGAAATAGGGGAGAAGCAAAAGGAATGAA
>JAEORI010000250.1 GCA_016840965.1 Candidatus Thorarchaeota archaeon
AGATGTAGTATCCGGAGAGCTTGACCTAGAGGCAATCAAGTTCTCTGACCTTCCCACCCCGAAGTTGAGAAAACAGTTACTTTCAATAAAGGGAGTCGGTAGCTATGCGGCTGCAAATCTATTGATGATCCTTGGAAGGTATGATTTCATACCTGTTGATTCTTGGGCGATGACAGTTGTTTCACATGAATGGCACAATGGAAACCCGATTACTGCCAATGAAGTTGAATCAGCTTTTGAGCACTGGAACGAGTGGAAAGGATTGGCATACTGGTTTTGGGACTGGGAATATTTGAAAAATAAGTAGACACTGGCACATAGCGTTGAAGCGAATCCTTATACATCAAACTGTATTTTTTTACAGTAAGCGAAGGGTGGTACTCTTGACCATCTGTTCTATTGGTGTATAAAATGGATAGATACGATAGTGAAATCAAGAAACGGCGTGAATTACTGAAAGCTCTAGATGATGAGGATTTTCCATATGAGGAATGGTGGGAACCTCATCAGAGGAAAGGGTTTGATCCACCTCCATTGGAAAAACCTTACACCGAATATGCTAAACTGATAGACTTGGTAGAACCAGAGGATTTCAAGGTGGGTCAGATACCACTAATCGATGCAATAAGAAATCGTGAGAGCCGGCGTGTTTTTACTGATGAACCTCTTTCTTTAGAGGAGTTGTCATTTCTTCTATGGGGAACCCAAGGGGTTCGTCAGATAGATGAGAAAAAGGTCTGGACAAAACGCATGGTTCCGTCAGGAGGAGCTCGTCAGCCATTCGAAACCTATCTATTCGTCAGAAATGTTACTGGTTTGACCAGCGGTATTTACCGATATCTTCCAATCGAACACAAACTACTCCAAGTAGCAGACAGTCTTCCTGATGCCGATGAACTAATGAATTATGCATGGGCTCAGAACTTCATAGGAAAGGCTCCTATTGTTTTTGTCTGGGCGGCTATCCCATACCGAATGGAATGGCGGTATAGCCTCATTAGCTATAAGGACATCTTGATTGAAGCGGGGCACATCTGCCAGAATCTGTACCTCGCCTGCGAGGCTATTGGGGCAGGTACGTGTGCGATTGCGGCATATGGGCAGAAGACCATAGATGAGCTGATTCAGGCAGATGGAGAGGAGGAGATGACTGTATACATCTCACCAGTTGGCAAGGTATAGATGCTAAAGAGGCGAAAATGTATGCATTTTTTGATAAAACCGATTGAAAATGAGGAAGATTGGAGCTTCTTCTATGAATTAAGCTATCAAACCTTGAAGTCGCTTAGAAAATCCTTCTACGAGCAACTAGTAAATGACAACCCCGGTAAGTCTGATGTTGATCTTCTTGCTGCCCATAGAAAGGAAATGGAAGAATATGCAAATTTTGATAATCCAAGAACTAGGGTCTTCATAGCTGCCAATGACGCGGGCCAAAACTGTGGGTATCTGTGGATGGGTGAGAGAAACAGCGAAGACTATTGGGACTTCCAGAAACCCCAGTGGATCTATGATATAGTCGTTGATCCTAGATTCCGAGGACATGGACTGGGAAAAATGCTAATGAAAAAGGCAGAAGAGTTTGCTCAAGAGATGCATCGTGATATTGGTCTCTTCGTTCACGAGGACAATACGGCGGCAATCAATCTCTACAAGAAGGAAGACTACTTTGTAAAATGTATTCCAATGTCAAAGAAAGTGGCTGAAGAGATTCCTGAAATCATCAATGATGCTTACAATGTTAGAGAGGCAGAAAGCAAGGATATTTCTGTTATTCGTGAACTTGGACTTGCTTCTTATCGAAGAATGGTGAGGATATCAAAGGATATTCTGGATAGCCAAATTGATGCAAAATATGATGAATATCATGAAAATGTAGGTAATTTTGACAGAAATCGCTGTACATTTGTGGTAGAATCAGCTGATGAGAGAGTTATTGGATTTCTAGTCGTAGCCATATCAGGATTCAGTGACAAAATTGCGCAAATTTATGATTTGGGAATTAATGTTGAATACAATGACAACGAACTCGTCAAATTGTTGATTACGAAAGCTGAGTCATGGAGTTTTATGAATGGTCTTTCAACACTCTACTACCTTCTCAACATGAACGATGATGTTTCTCAAGACTCACTTCAATTATTGGGGTTCAAAGTGCCAGGGTATTTCATGGAAAAGGATCTGTTCAGGGAAGTACTGACGTAACCGCAGTGGTTTTAACGATAAACATCGAACTTCAGATGAACGAATGATGCCAGGCAGAGTATGTAATGTTGAGAGGAACCTTGAGCGATGTGGCTGTTCATATCCCGGCTGCTCACGCAAAGGGTATTGTTGTGATTGCCTCCACTACCACTGGAAACACAAAGAGCTTCCCGGATGTTTATTCCCAAAGGATGCAGAGAAGACCTTTGACCGGTCCCTTGAGTACTTCCTTGAAGTGTGGAATGAGAAACTAGGGAAGAAGTAAAGGTGGCGGGTCCGCCAGGATTCGAACCTGGGACATCCAACTTCGAAGGCTGGCGGATTATCTATCCTGGTACCTGCAACAATGGCAAAATGATGAATTGGAAGATGTAAGCACCTATTTGCTCAATTACAAGATTACCAGGAAGAGATTTCAAATATGCCTTGAGTTTCCTCCATCTTGTTTGAGTCGCTGTTGCATTCTTTGGAATCATTGATTCGATTTTCTGAACTAAGTCCTCGATTTGTTCACTTTGCGAAATCTCAGATGATTTAATTGCGAC
>JAEORI010000251.1 GCA_016840965.1 Candidatus Thorarchaeota archaeon
TGAAGATATGGATAAAGCGATTCATCTTGGGCTGAATTGGCCAATGGGACCATTGACTCTGCTTGATTTTGTAGGTCTTGATACAACACTACACATAGCGGATTACTTTTTTGAAGAGTTTAAGGATGGCAAATATAGAGCACCGACTCTGTTGCGCAAAATGGTACGGGCGGGTTGGTATGGCAGGAAATCTGGTATGGGATTCTATGACTATTCCGGAGAAAGGCCTAAACCAAACAGATTCTAATGTAATTCTGACTGGTCTATATTGACCAGTCATTCTATTCTTTTGCATCAACAAAATACTTAGCGATAATCACATTGAAGAAAACAAGGGTGTTTCTTTTGAAATACAAAGAGAGCAAATACATTGGATTTGATGGAACTAGAATGTTCTTGGCACTCTGGCGCCCAGATGATGATAAGCCAAGAGCACTAGTCGTCGCACTGCATGGATTGGGTAGTCATGCAGGAGATATGAAGAGTATTGGGGAGTATCTCTCGGACAGAGGAATTGCTGTCTTTGCACCTGATATGAGAGGCTTTGGGCATTATTCGGGGATAAAAGGACACGTAATGAGTTTTGAAGAATATGTAGAAGATATTCAAAATCTAGTTATGCAAGTAAAAGATCAATATTTGAATAAGATAACATACCTATTTGGCGCATCGTTGGGGGCTACAAATGCGATTCGTTATGTTGCTAAATATCCCAAGGTTGTCGATGGGCTTCTCCTCCAGTGTCCAGCTGTGAGCCAGAACTTGAATATTGGCATTGGTAAACGATTTGTGGGGAATCTACTCTCTCTCTTGAATGTAAAGAGGTATGTTGATGTTGGTATAGATTATGCAGATGTTTCCAGAAGTCCTGAGAATATTGAGAAACTCGAGAATGATCCACTTCGAGTAAACCTAGTCACACCACGGTTTGGTATTGAAGCACTGAAAGCAGCAAGAGACTCCTTTCAGGCATCATCAGTAATTACTATGCCTGTGATAATTCAGCAAGCTGGAGCTGATAAATTAGTCATTCCTGAGAAGAGCAAGGAATTTTTCGATAATCTGAGTTCATCTGATAAGACATGGAAACTCTATGAAGGTCTCTATCATCAACTTCATGAAGAACCGGAGAAGGAACAAGTGCTTGGAGATTTATACAACTGGTTAAATAAACGCCTTCCAACCTAGTCTTTTTTCGACTCGCGATGGTGCCCAAAGATTATGTGTGGTGGGATTAGAAACGCAGGGATACATGTCAACAGAATAATACACCAATCAAGCAAGTTTATGGGTACTGTTTCAAAAAGCATAGCCATTGGTGGGAAGTAAATTGTCGCGAGAGTCAATATTGTTGACAAAAGCACAGCGCCCATAAGCACCTTTGATTTACGCATTTCGGTCCTCCAAACTGGATGATATTCATCCCTACAATTCCACACAAACATTAGTTCAAAGCATACTACACTAGCAAATACTGCACTTCGTCCATGGGACAAAACATAAGCCCAAGAGATTCCAGTTATCGTAGAGATATCGGAATTCCATGTAACAGTTGGACCAGTGATTCCTGGAATCCAACCACCATAAGCCCATAATGACCACATGAATACGATAATCGATGACATGAATGCTGTAAAACCAGCTATGACAATGAAAGTAATCATTCCACGATCCATCATTTTGGCACCTGGTTTTCGAGGAGGTCTATCCAGTACTCCAGACTCAGGGGGGTCGACTCCAAGCGCCAGAGCTGGAAAACCATCGGTCGCTAAATTAAGCCAAAGTATCTGAATCGCTGTTATTGGCAGCGGCAAGCCAAGCATAACGACAGTGAAGATTAGGAAGACTTCATCAAAGTTTGCAGCCAATAAGAACCGTACAAATTTTCTAATGTTTGAGTAGATCTCACGACCCTTCTCTACTGCAGAAACTATAGTGGCAAAGTTATCATCTGTAAGGATTACATCCGACGCTTCTTTAGTCACATCAGCTCCTCGAATACCCATGGCGATGCCAACATCTGCAGTCTTGATTGCAGGTGCATCATTAACTCCATCTCCAGTCATTGCAACAACTTGAGAATGTGATTTTAAAGCGCTCACAATCTGCAGTTTGTGCTCAGGAGCAACCCTTGCAAATACATTACAACGTCGAACCACATCTTGAAACTTGTTGGGAGGTAAATCATCCAATTCAGCACCACTAAAGACCTCCCCATCAACATCAATCAATCCCACATCTCTAGCGATTGCTCGTGCAGTGAGCATGTGATCGCCAGTAATCATTATCGGTCGAATTCCAGCGATTTTACATATTTTTATGGCATCACGAACTTCATCTCGAGGAGGGTCAATCATCCCAATCAACCCAACAAATATGAGATTCCGTTCCACTTTTTCTGGCTCCCAATCAGGTATCTCGGTTTCTAATGGACGATACGCGAAAGCTAGAACCCTAAGAGCAGCTTCTGCAAATCCAGCGTTTATGTGGATTATAGTCTCTCTCTCTTCATGGGTTAATTCTCTTATGTCATCATTTTCATATATGTGAGTACAAAGCGGGAGAAGAACTTCTGGGGCTCCTTTTGAATTCGCAACGAGGCTTCCATCTTCATCACGAATGATTGATGTCATTCGCTTTCTTGCAGAGTCAAAGGAAATCTCGGTTATTTCCGAATTGCGAGATAATGTAGCGTGATGTGAAAGTCCAGCTTTTTCTGCAAGAACGAGAAGAGCTCCTTCAGTTGGATCACCTACAACACTCCAATCAGCTTTCCGCGATGGATCAGGTTGCAACACAGAGTTGGAGCATAGCTGTCCGATTTCAAGCAATTTGACAACATGTGGGTCTCCCATCACACCATAATCCTCACTCGCGCGAGTAAATTTGCCAGACCTATTATATCCCACCCCAGAAACAGAGATGGTCATCCCATTTACAAACAATGTTGTTGCAGTCATCTCATTTTTTGTGATAGTCCCCGTCTTGTCTGAACAGATTATAGTTGTAGAACCCAACGTTTCCACTGAAGGAAGTCTTCTGACAATGGCATTCCGAGCTACCATTCTTTGTACGCCTATCGCGAGAGTTATTGTAACGACAGCGGGTAAGCCTTCTGGAATTGCAGAAACAGCAAGCGCAATGGCTGCTAGTAACGCCTCCATGAATGTTTCCGCAGCACTCTTTAGAACTTCAGCACCAAAGACTATGATACATAGAAAAATGATGAGAATTCCGAGCTTCTTTCCAAGATCCTCCAAGTCAATTTGCAGAGGAGTCATTGTTTTTTCACTTACTTGAACTAGTTCAGCAATTTTCCCAAACTGGGTTCTCATACCTGTTGAAACAACTACTGCCTGACCTTTCCCTGCAGTGATAGTAGTACCTTGGAAAACCATGTTCTTCATGTCGCCTACCACAGGCTTACGAAGATGAATCGGGTCACTCATCTTTCGAACAGCGACTGACTCTCCTGTTAGTGGAGCTTCATCAGCCGATAAGCCTACAGCATAAATAACTCTCCCATCAGCTGGAATTAGGTCTCCAGCCTCAAAGCCGAGCAAGTCACCTGGAACAACATCTCGAGCATCAATATCAGTCCAAAGGCCATTTCGCATTACTCGGGCTTTAGGAGCAGCCATTTCTTTCAGGGCTTCAAGTGCTTTTTCAGACTTGTATTCCTGTACAAAACCAAAGATGGCATTGAAGACCACAATCGCAGATATGACAATAGCATCAATTACTCCACTTTCATGGTCAGATGCTCCAGCAGACAAAACAGTGGTAAGTAGTGAAATAACAATTGCAATGAGTAGAATAATCACCATAGGATCCATAAATTGGTTAAGAAACATACGTAGGGGATTAATACCCCCAGTTTCAACAAGCTCGTTTGGCCCATATTCCTTGAGTCTATCCTTTGCCTCTTCACTGGAAAGACCGTTAGGTGATGAATCAAGACGTGTTAGTACGTGTTCAACGTCGTTACTATACCATTCAGTCATTTTGAATACTCCGAGTGCGAAGGGAATTCTACTCCGAGATGGTTATGACCGCAAAGTACCAGAACAAAAACCTATCGGAGTTGGTAAAATCACAATTCGAAAATATTAAAGATAATCTGGAAGCGAGATTAATATCGTATCAAAAAGGTGATGAGTTTGTCGGAAAAGTCGAAGTACAGTTTCAAATGCTTAGAGAGCAAATGCGATACAAAAGCATGTCATATCAGACCTAGAGTTGGAGTAACAATTAGCGATCTTGCCCGGTGGATGAATCAGGGATATATAATGAATATCCTTCCAGGCATCACAATTCACATGCCAGAAACTGAGAAGGACTCTTTCTACATCGAAACAGCTAGAAAACCTCTTGATAGTGATTCAGAATCAACTGCATGTGTATTTTATAACGAACAGGCAAATGCTTGTGAAATAAGATATAGCAGACCGATCTCATGCCAAACATTTCCACTCGAATTCAATGGTGAAAAGTACGTCTTAAGCAGTAAGGACTGTCCGGGCGTGGGACAAGGAGATGTGAGCAAGGAAGCACTTCAAGATGCTAGAAAGTTAGCAGAGCAAGAATATAAAGAGCGGATTGAAACCACCGCTGCACTTCCTGCAGTCTACTCTGTGATGATGAGTCAAATGATAAGACAATCAGCAGAGGCAATGCAAAATCTTTCAGAGGAAGACCGCAAGAAGATGGATGAGATTATTACAAAGTCAAGAGGGGAACCAGCACCTGAAGAGAGTTCATCTAATGATCAATCAGGATGAGGTTTCTGGGCATAAAGGTTAGCAGCTCGAGCCTATTCTCACGAATACACACCAACTCCTCAATTCTAATTCCGAACCGCCCTTCCAAATAAATCCCAGGCTCAATACTATGACACATACCAGGCTGTAGTTCTTTTGAGTTGCCCCTTACTAAGTAAGGAGGTTCATGAATCTCGAGACCGATTCCGTGCCCAAGGCGATGAGTAAAGAATTCACCATATCCAGCATCATCGATTACTCGACGTGCAATACCGTCAGCAGTTCCACACGACATTCCCGGCATAATATGTTTAAGAGCTGTTTCTAGAGCGCGAAGAACCGTTGAATAAACTTGTTCAATTTCCTCGGTCAAGTCACCTGCGATACCCACTCTAGTCATATCCGTGTTGTAGCCACTCAATGAACAACCACAATCCATCAGGACTACATCACCTTTCCTCAATTCACGATTTCCAGATTCGGCATGTGGAAGAGCGGTTTTCTCACCGAATTGAACAGCTGCAAATGTAGGAATTGCGCTATTGCGACGGATTTCATCCTGAACTATCCGCTGAACTTCAAGTTCAGTCATTCCCAACCTTGTTTCACGAAATGCACTATTGACCGCATTACTGATTATTTCGCCAGCCCGCTTCATCAACTCAATTTCTTTTTCTGATTTTTTAAGACGCATGGAGTTAATCATAGGACTCAATGAAGCAGATTTATTGAAACCACCCATAGCATTTTCAAGTGCCCAATATACACCGAGGGGAGTAACATCATCAAGAAGGACTGACAATCCTTTGTTCTTTCCTCCAACGAGATTGGATACGATTGCATAAGGATTTTCATCTTCAGCCCAAGATGTAAATTTCTTAATCCAAGTATTGGAACGATGATTTGCAACTTCAAATGCAGGAGCAATGATTTGGGTTTCTGAGTCCTTCATTATCAAAAGAGCAAGAAGTCGTTCACGCATCTCATATTTGAACCCTGTCAAGTACTGGAAACTTGGTCCAGGAGTAAGGAGTGCGAAATCAAAATTGGACGTTTCGAGATATTTGTGAACTTCTTCGATTCTCTTCCTGTAAACAGATTCATCGAGCATTTGTACGCTCTCACAACCAAAGAAATGATAGAAGCCTTTCTACATAACAATGCCGGTCAAATCATTAGGTATAGCAGGAACTAGAGTTAATAGGAGGACCAAGAGCCTTCGAGAAACAGGAATGACCGAAGCTGAAACTACAGCAAAGAAAAATGAAGCTCGACGGCTTCCATCTCGAGCATATCTCGTAGGTGCGTTAACTCAGTTTGCAGTAGGTTTGCATTCGCCATTCCTTCAAGCATATCTGATTGATATGCAAGTAGCTCTAAGAGGAGTACAGAATTTTATTGAACAAGGTGCATTTCGTAGCGTTGGAAATGTGGCACCAACGGTTCTCCAACCTGTTTGGGGTGCAGCATCTGATAGAGCAAGCAACACAAAGGCTTTCGTTGCATTTGGTACAATGACAGGACTCCTTGTTGTGTATATGTTCTTGTGGGCATCAACACCACTTGAGATGATTATTCTTTATGCAATTCAATCGATTCTTTTCAGTATACAAATACCAACATGGCTTTCACTAGTGGGTGGATTGATGGATGAAAGAAACAGAGGAAGTGAGTTGGGCAAGCTGGGTCTAGCAACAAACATCGCCTCGTTTTCTGCCACACTGATTTCTGGTTTCATCGCGGTATTACCGACACTTGCGCCCCTCCTTCGGAATCTGTTCGGACCTCTTGGGCTCCTGCTATTCCCACTTCAAATGGATGAACAGACATTCAGAGTTGCATACTATGGTCCGTTCTTCTTTACTGCAATTGTAGGAATCATTGCCTCTCTGTTGTCACTAACAATCAAAGAACATCCCAAAATTAATGATAAGACAAAGAAATTCCCTCCGATCCATCGGTTGTTATCACGATCTGGGGAGTTTCGAAGATTTTGTTTCATTGCGGTTTTCTTTTCATTTGCAATGTCTATGGCATGGCCTTTCTTCATAGTTGTACAGAAATCATGGTTGAATAATACCAATCTCGAAATAGCAATTGCTTCAGCAGTTATGACTATATCAATCATAATTTTCACCATACCATTTGGTAGACTTAGTGATAAAATAGGTAGAAAACCATTAATCCTTCTTGGAAGGGGTTTTCTTTTTCTTGTACCTATAATGTACGCATTTGCTCAAAATGTATACTATGTCTATGCGGCTAATGTTCTAGCTGGATTTTGTACAGCATCAGGGATGAATGCAATTACTGCGTACATTTACGACATATCACCAGAGGATGAGAGGGCATCCCATCTTGCAGTCTATAACACATTTATTGGAATTGTCTATCTTATTGGCACATTGATTGCCGGATTCCTTGGACAGACTATCTTTGAGTTATTTGGCGATGCTAGATTTTCAGTCTTCCTCATGCTTGTATTGAGTGGAGTTCTGAGATTCTTTTCCTCATTCCTATATCTTATGGTGAAGGAACCAAAGGAGTACTCGACTACTTTATGGCTCGAACTTCGAGCACGTCTACCTGGTAAACGTCATGATGCGGACTTTGTATAAAATAGGATAAACTTAAGGAGATGTATTAGAATCCTCATCGCCGAATAATTAAGAGGAATGCATTAGCTTGGAGAAAGAGCCCAGCTTTGAGGATAGTTGGAAAATAGAAATCAGAAGAGGTATTCTTCAATATGCAGTCCTCGCTATTGTAAATCGTCATGAGAAAGGAATTCATGGTTATGGAATTGCTCGAGAACTTGAGGAGCGAACTGATGGCCTCCTTCAAGTTAAGGAAGGTACTCTTTACCCAATACTCCATAGGCTTCGGAAAGAAAGATTGTTGAATGTGTATTCCGAGAGATCCGAATCAGGACCTAGTAGGAAGGTGTATGTCTTAACAGGAGAAGGAGACCGTGTGTTTCGTCAGCTGACTGTTCTTGTTGGGGACATCTTTGAAAAGTTGGAGGCTCTCAAAAAATGAGTGACAATGATATTGATGGTACAATTGAGAAATATTTGAAGAGGATCGCCAAATTATTGCCAGATGGTTTTGAAACAGAAGATCTTCTTGAAGACTTGAAGTTTCATATCTACGAGTCTTACAAAGTAAAGATAGAAAAGAATCCAGAGGGTGATAAGCAAGTCTTAATTTCAGAGGTGCTTGACGAGCTAGGTTCTCCTGAAGAAATTGCGAGTGAATATGGTCTAGAACAGGTCAAGAAAGATGAGGAAAAGACCACAGGTGACAAATGGATATATTTCACGATGCGTCTAACATTAGCAGTAATTGTTGTGGTCTTGGCTTCTTGGGCTGCTTCCGTTATTACTGAAGGCGCTGTTGATTTCATGTTAGCGGTTACTGTGTTGCTTGCTTTCGCTGTTCTTGAGTGGTTAATCAGAACACAACAAACAAAGGATGCTTGATTATGCCTGTAAAAACATTCTACTTTGATAAAGCATCTCCGATCCATACTGAAAAGGTTCTATCAATTGTTAGAGAACATCTCATAGAGAATCCAACAATTGAACATATTGTTGTTGCAACAACTGAAGGCGCTACGGGTATTGCAGCAGCCAAGGAATTCACAGACAAGAAGGTAATTGTGGTATCACATCAAACTGGTTATGCAATCGAGAATGAGAACGAACTCAGTGATGAGAAGAAACAAGAGATTGAAAAGTTTGGCGCAAAGGTACTAACTGCAACGCACGCTTTTGCAGGCATCGCTAGGAGCTTTAGAAAAGAATTAGGTACTTGGATGACTACTGAAATCGTTGCTGTTGCGTTGAAAACATTCGGTCAAGGGACGAAAGTTTGTGCTGAGATCGCCATGATGGCGGCTGACGCAGGCTTGGTCCCCGTCAACAAAGATATTGTATGTATCGCTGGAACAGGGAGAGGAGCGGATACAGCCTGGTTAATAAGACCCGCAAACTCTCACGCTTTTCCTAGAATGAGAATGAAAGCTTGCTTGTGTAAACCCCTAGAATTCTAACTGAATAAATCATCAAACCGAGAGAGGTACTCTTTCTGTTCTTTATTGATTTTCTGAGGAATGCGTATATTCACTCTTACAAGCTGGTCTCCACTCCGACCATCCTCGGTATGGACACCTTTGCCCTTCATGCGGAAGAGGGTTCCCCCTTCAGTACCTTGTTTTACTTTAATCATACTGTTCCCCCACATTGTTGGTACTTCAACATCTCCACCTAAAACTGCGACTGAGAAGGGAATGTCAGTTTCCATGTAGACATGAAGACCTCTTCTTACAAAGAGCTTATGGGCTTCTACTGAGAACATAAGAATAAGATCTCCTGGAGGACCACCTCGAGGACCAAAATTACCTCCACCTTGGATGCGTATCCCTTGTCCGTCTTCTATTCCAGGAGGTATAGGAACTTTGGTTTCTTTCCGTTCATCCTGCAGTCCCTCGCCTCTGCATTTCGGACATGGCGTATCAATCGATTCTCCAAGTCCACGACAGGTTGGACATGTCTGAGCAACACTCATGAACCCACCCATTGACCTTACAACTTGTCCCTGACCATTGCAAGTCCTGCATTTTGTAGGCGCAGTACCGGGTTTGGCTCCACTTCCACCACAATTCTCACAATTGACCTTCCTCTTGAAAGCAATCTCTTTCTCAGTTCCAAAGAATGCTTCATCAAAGCTCAACCGAATTGTCATACGTAATGTTTGACCAGGAGATGGACCAGCTCTTCCTCTTCGCCCGAAGCCGATATCACCAAATCCTCCAAATCCACGAAAGAGGGAACTAAAGATATCACCAAACCCATCCATGTTGATACCTTGAAAATCTGCAGTGCCATAACGATCATAGTTTGCACGTTTCTCGGAATCACTCAAGACATCATAGGCTTCATTGATTCGTTTCAATTTCTCCTCAGCGCTTTTGTCAGGATTGCGATCTGGATGATACTCTTTGGCGAGCCGACGATATGCTTTTCTTATTTCATCCTGGGTTGCACTCCGATTTACACCCAA
>JAEORI010000252.1 GCA_016840965.1 Candidatus Thorarchaeota archaeon
CAACCTCTAAAGGGGAACCATCTTTCAAGGTGTCGAACGATAAAATTGCATCTTGGACGAGCAGAGCCCCTCATTCATCACGATTAATTGGATTTGCTCGTGTTAATCCTTTAGATGAATCGCTCACAGGTAGTCCTATTGCCGTGAATGAACTCGAACGGGCAATATTAGCCTTAGGGCTCCGAGGTCTCAAACTTCATCCTCTCGCTCAGCTTTTTGTAGATGCCATTGAAAAAAATGAACCACGAGCTGTTGTAAAACGAGCAGGAGAGCTAGGAGTACCTGTTATTTTTGATACTAGAAACATGCGAACAGTTGTTAGAATTAAAAGACTTGTTGACTCTATGCGCAATGATCCCGATTGTGGTAGTGCCATGAGAGGGCTAAGGGTAATCCTTGCACATTGCGGAATGGCTCCAAGCGATCCTCGACTTTATGAAGCATTGAAGGATCCAGTGATTTTTGCAGAAACATCTACACTCCACGACCGTGATGTACCAATCCTTTTCAATCAAGCAAGTGAAAGATTGGGAGCTTCTAATCTAGACTGGTCAACAAAGATACTATTTGGGACTGATTACAGCTTTCTCTCAGTTCAAGCTATAGATATTATTCTCCACATGTTATCAAGAGATTTCCCCGGCTCTTTGGCTGATATCCAAAGGGTTCTAGCAGGCAACATGCTTTCACTCGTTCACAGTCCATACCGAACTTCAACAGGATCTTCAGGGTCTCCAATTGAGTTAGTTTGTCAAGATAAAATTTGCACCATACAACGTGAGATTGAAGACTCGCTAGTCAAACTCATTTCCAAGGGAACATGGGACTTAAACTCTCTTGACTTCATGATCCCACCTATTGGAACTTGGCCAGAACTAACATCCAGAGAACAAGGGGCTTTCAATGGAATTGATATGGACTCATATGTACTCACCTTGAAGTCAAAAGAAAATGCTAAAGAGCTCCATCTATGGATAAGGCGTCGCCCTAGTGGCTATCTCAGTTGTACTGTTCTAGCAACTCAAGGGATGACTCGCTTAGAAACAATAGAGAACGCATCTCAGAAAATTAGTCAAGTTTTATTGAGGTCAATTTCTGACCACTCGCAAACCCTACATTCTTCAGCAGAAATCAAGTCTCATCTACTTAAGCTTCTTACTTGACACTGACTTACAATTCTTTATAACTTCAAAATCGGAGTGACTTGATAAAGGACAATAGGAGGCAAAAGTCATCACCAAGAAACTGACATTGGAGATAATTGACGGTGGAGACCTTAGAGGTTTTGCCAATGTTCATCCAAAGATAGCAAAAAAATTGGATGCTGATATTGGATCAATTGTTGTGTTAGAAGATCCACAGAGTGGCTTCTGGGGTGCAGCTGAGATTAGGATGAGTAATGACGCAGCAGAGGATGCCATAATCATTGATACTCTCGTCTTGGAAGCATCACTATTAATGGAAGGCGACCAAGTAGAGGTTGCGCTCTACGATGAAGATATGCACGCTCTTGAGTATGTTGAATTTGGTCTCAAACCACTAACTGAAGATGCGAATACTGAAGACCTTGTTTCACGGGCTGCTGAACGAGTCAAAGCATTGGAAAACATCATAGGTGGCCGACTTGTCTATCCTGGAATGTCCTTTAATTGGCCTGAGCTTGATGTGAAAGTCGAGATAATCAACACTAAACCTGATCTCGCTGGAAAAAGCTTTGCGAAGTTAGCATTTGAGGCTCTTCGTGAAAGAACTGGTTATCAATTCAAAACTGTTGGGATTGCATCTCCATTTAATGCAGTACTCTGTATTGATACAAGTGGCTCAATGAAAACTACTGATGTGCCCGTACAGGACATTGCTCATGCTCGTGAAGGTTTGAAGGATTTGGCTGGAGATAGTCCAGAAGTTCAGGCTTTTCTCAATAGATTTGAGGAGGGTAAGAATGTCAGCCGAGCTGAAGCCGCTGCTATGGCGGTTCTCCTCTATCTTGCGGAGAAGGTTGGTCGCGGGTATGGCGAGAAAGTCGGCGTAATTACGTTTGAGAAAGAAGTCAGCGAAATGACCTTTCTTAATTCAGATACCGGAGAAGTGCAGCCATTTGTAGAATGTACTGGTAGAGAAAAAGCTCTTGGCCTTCAAATTATCAGTACCCATGTTGTGGACAAGGTGGAAGAAGGAGGTACACTTACAGATATGGGTTCAGCTTTGACCAAGGCTCACGAGATCATGGAAGAATTTAATGACCCTGAAAAACCAACGATGCTCATTATGTTGACTGACGGAATGACAACATCTGGTCCTCCTCCACTAAAAGTGCTTAAAGAACGCTTTACTGACCGGAGCAAACTTGTCATTTATTCAATTGGCTTAGGTGAACGTAGCGAAATTGATGAAGAATTAATGCTGGCAATCGCACAATATGGGAATGGAAGCTATCGGCACGTAGACAATATGCGAGATTTGCTTGAGTGGTATGGTAAATTAGCTGGAGAGTTTGCTGTTGTAATTCGAGGATCTGGGTAATTGACTTAGTCTCGCGGTTCAAGAGCTTGAGTTAGCCCTTTTAGCGTTTCAAGATCCATCTCTTCGATTTGTTCTTCAGGTATACCTTCAAGCATCACTTCAGGTATGTTGATTAAAAGCTCAGCCTTCTCTATCCCATATTTGTTGACGAAAGCTTCCATCCTCGGGTCCTGTTTTTCTTCAACTTCTTCTTCAACCTCAGCTTCTTCAGGCTCGCTTTCAGCAGTGGATGCGAGAAGAGCTTCAAGTTCCTCCACGCTAAGGGTAGCAAGTGTTTCATCACCCACTTCTTTTCTTACTTCTTTAGGGAGTTGTGCAATCAACTCATCTTGTGCAGTTTCTTTCTTCTTTTTGCGGACTTTCTTTACCTTACGTACCTTGATTGTTTTCTTTTTCGTTGGTGTTTCTGATGGAATCGCAACTTTGAGTTTCTGTACAAGTTCCCTAGCTGACGATGGTGTTAAACGCCTTACGTCTTCTGGAGGCAGATTTTCCCTTAATTCATCTGGTAATTCGCTAAGGATTTCTTCCACTTCATCAGAAACTCCGCTTACCCTAGGTTTTTCAATACTCACAGACGCTTCTTCAGAAAGTAGGATTGGTGCACTCTCTAGCTCCTCAGCGAGAGAGGTTATGTCAATTTCAATATCAAATCCCTTGCTCCGCCAGTTTATGTAACGACTAATAGCGGATGGTTTCATCTTCATGCTCGTTAAGAACTTGTTAATATCTTCATCAGCCATTTCCGGAAAATCATCAATTAATTTCTGAACTTCATCTTCGCTGATTCGCGCCCAGATTGGGCCATTCAAAAGTTTTGAGAGTCCTGAAGCACAATGAGATCTGACCCAAGTATTGCCATCTTTGAGACCCTGAATCATAATAGGGATAGTTCTAGGTTGGTGATAAAACGCCAGTGCTTGAGCTGCGGCTATTCGTACATCTGGCACATCATCTGAGAGAGCTTTCACGACATCCGAAACAATCATGGGGTCTGCTAAATCGATAGCAGCGAGTAATGCTCTTTCTCTAACAATATCTGATGGATCTGAAAAAGCCTTTATCAACGCGCTACGCTCAGCTTTGTTCTCCCTGGCAAGCCGCCCAACTTCGTCTGTATCGAATTCCAACAAAAGACTCCTTGTCTTTGCCAAGAGTACTCCTCCGTTATGGGCTCAATATCGCCAACTTTTTACTATATTAGCCTGAAGCATTCTATCTTAATAGCATTAGCTGGGCGAATACTGCTGCCTTCCTTATATCAGTTGGCACTATATATCGACTTACCGGAGTAAATTTAGGATAGAAAATATCCGGTGTTAAAAGGCGCTAATAATGATTAATGACCAACAAATAGAATGGCCTAGATTGATTCTGTTCATGCTGGCAATGCTGTTGATTGTAGCTATGTCACCGGTTGTAAGCATTTTATTCTCTGGAGACCTACTTGCTTTGGCTGCTACAATTGTTTTCTTTCTAACATTTGTATTCATGTATCTAGTAACTTGGGCGTTTGTACGTTGGGACGGCGGAGTGTCTGTTTCCGAGCTTGGTTTAGACATAGATCGACATTTTTCGCAACATCTAATCATCGGTGCTATTGCAGGAACTGCTGCAGCAACATTGGTTGTAGTGATTGCATTCTTCTTTGGAGGCCAGCTTCGTCCCTTAGATCAGATAACAGTCGATTTACTAGTCAACGAAATCATCATAACTGCGCCAACAGCATTCTTTGAGGAGTTAACACATCGTGGATATATCTTAACAAGATTGGAAATCCTCACTAATCAAAACACTGCAATACTAATTAGCTCACTCTTCTTTTCGTTACTTCACTTCAGCTGGTGGACATATAATGGAGTTACTGTGCCTCTTGTCATTCTCTTCACATTCAATATTTTCCTTGGAGGAGTAATACTTTCACTTAGCTATTATATGTCCGGGCGAAGATTGTGGGTGCCTATTGCATTTCACTTCACTTGGAACATGATTGCATATATCCTATTTCCGACATTCCCTCGCGAAATAGTAGCACAGCCTGAAATCTTTCAGATAGAATGGGGGGTTACAACAATAATTGGATTTCTGTTTGGTCTTTCCATTCTTTGGAGTTTTCTATCTTCAGCGAAAAATAAAGAATGAGAAGGAAAATTGAATATCCTTCCTCTTCTTTCATTCATCTATTGGTCTGAACCTGATATGTCATCAGGTCTTCTCACATGCATTGTGATGCCAGTTATATGGTCGATGACAACTGTTTCGCCAGCTTTTATTGGTGGACCGGTCGTTCTTGCCCACCAAATCTCAGCACCAGTTTTTACCTTCCCCTTTGGATTCAAGTCTGTGACAGCATGAATATCTGCGTACTTGAATTGAGAGTATGTTGGCCATTTATCATAGTCCCTTAGAAATGCAAAATAGAGAAGCATCAAACTGAAGACTGTACCTGCCATGATATAGACAGTAAGCTGCCGTGTTTCATCAATGAGAACAGACAGGAAAATCGCTACACC
>JAEORI010000253.1 GCA_016840965.1 Candidatus Thorarchaeota archaeon
AGTCAATGCTCTCAAAACCAAGAACAAGGACCTTGCCAAGGTCGCGGAGAAACTTGAGGACAAAGTCGATATTCTTGAAAGGAAACTGAAGATAGCTCACGTTGAGCGGGTCAGGACAGGCGTGTGTGATCCTCAAGCAGATACAATCTTTGTCGAAACCATAAGAAACCTAGAGAGAATCAGTGACCATGCGGACAACATTGCTTATGATGTCATTATGGATACTTGATGCAATGACTGCAAATTGAATACTAGTGCTCTTATTGTAGTCAGGATAATTGATGAAACAGGACTTACTTTTCTAAATCATGAAGTTCCTTGGTTTTCTTGTGTTCATGACTAAAGATACCAGCTTGGGTCATTCGTTTCGGAGAGAGAATTACATCTAACCATTCTGCATCTAGTAGACCTTCTTCAAGGACTATTTCTCTAATAGGTCGACCTGTATCTAACGCTATCTTTGCAACTCGTGATGCTGCCTTGTATCCGATTATTTGATTGAGCGCTGTTACTAGACCGATGCTTTTGTGAACTACATCCAATCCTGAAGGATTGGGTCTAATACCTTTGATGCATGTCTCTGCAAATATTGGAATTGCATTCTTCAGAATCTTCAATGCTTGGAAGAAGTTGTAGGCTATTACTGGTTCAAAAGCGTTGAGCTCAAGTTGGCCAGATTGAGCAGCAATTGAGATGATGAGATCATAGCCCATCACTTGAAAAGCGACCTGAGTAAGCATCTCAGGAATCACAGGGTTTACCTTGCCGGGCATTATTGAAGAACCAGGCTGAACCGGGGGTAGTATAATCTCGTGGAATCCCCCAATAGGCCCTGAAGATAATAGTATAAGGTCTCCAGAGATTTTCGAGAGATTTGTTGCCATAACTCTTAGAAGACCAGAGGCATGAACAAACTCGTCTGCGTTTTGAGTATCATCAATTAGATTTTCTGATGTCACGAGCTCTTCGAGTCCTGTAACTTCTCGAAGATGTTTTTCTGCAAGCTCGATATACTGCGGATCCGCATTGAGAGACGTGCCAATCGCTGTAGCCCCTATGTTGTGAGTCTGTAGAATATCGATAGCCCATTCAATCCTCTGAAGGTCTCTCTTTAAGGCACCAGACCATGCACCAAACTCCTGACCTAGAGTGATGGGAACTGCATCTTGCATTTCAGTCCTACCTAGTTTCAAAATATCCTTGAATTCTCTAGCTTTCTCATCAAGGGCTTCTATTAATCCTTGAAGTTTTGCGGAGAGGTCTCGAAGACCATAGATTGTAGCAATTTTAATTGCAGTAGGGTAGACATCATTTGTTGACTGGGAAAGATTGACATGGTCAATTGCTGAAATCGGGCTCAGGGTATTTCGTGGTTCACCTATAATCTCATTAGCGCGAGATGCTATCACCTCGTTGACACACATATTGGTGGAGGTCCCCGCACCGCCCTGAAGCATATCAACATCAAATTGATTCTCAAGTCCACCAGCTATTATTTCGTCACACGCTTGGATGACTGCTTCAGCATATTCTGAGTTGATATGATCTAGGTCTTGGCTAGCTTGAATACATGCTTTCTTGACCATTGCCATAGCTTGAACCAATGTCGAGTAGTTACACAGACGAATGAGTGAAACGCCAAAGTTCTCCTGAGCTCGTAACGTCTGGATTCCCCAATATGCATCTTTGGGGATCAGTCTTGTGCCCAGTAGATCACTTTCTTCTCGATATTGCGATTCGTCTGGATTCATGTACCTCACCGTACTCTCATGGTTAATTTAGCAGCTTAATAGATTATTAGAAGCCGGCAGCTTGCCCATCCTTGCGGTAATCAGAGCCTGCAATCCACGCATCATGAAGTCTGAGAATGGCTTGGCCTCCTCCAAAATAAGAGGTGGTTTCATGAATGAGATCATGACCAAGTGTGCGAAGTTCACCCTGTATATGAGGAGGGATTCCGTTTTCCAATCCAACCTTGTTGTTTTCATGGTCATGGTCGAATCTTGGATAATCAAGTGCCGCCTGAGGACTCATGTCAAAATCAACTATGTTACTTACAAATTGACCGTGTGCTTGAGCCTGATGCGATCCGCCCATGATCCCAAACACGCCCATTAGCTCCTTTTCCTTGTAGAGGGCACCAGGGATAATTGTATGGAAGGGTAATTTCTTAGGGGCGTAGGAGTTTGGATGATCTGGATCAAGAGAGAAAAGATGACCCCTATTTTGTAATTTGATGCCTGTTCCAGGGGCTACAAGACCACTACCTATACCCATGTATAGACTGTTGATAAATGACACAGCATTTCCATCACCATCAGCTGTAGCAAGATAGACGGTGTCATGGCCCAATTTGAAACCCGGAGCATAGACATTCATGGCATGATGCATGTCAATAGTCTTCGCTCTCTCCATGGCATAGGATTTTGCAAGAAGTTTTTCCAGAGGTACATTATAGAACTCAGGATCAGCATTGTGCTGATGTAGGTCAGCATAAGCTAATTTCTTTGCTTCGATCATCAGATGATATCTTTCTGTGCTCAATGCAGTAAATTTCGAAAAGTCAAAGGTTTCCATAATGTTCAACATGGAGAGCGCAGCAAACCCTTGGCCATTCGGAGGATGCTCGAAGACATCAATGCCTCGATAAGAAATAGAAATTGGTTTGGTTTCTTCTGTTTTGTGGGCCGCCAAATCGTCCAACGTTAAGAAACCTCCATGCTCCTGTACAGTATTAACAATGGATTCAGCGATTCGGCCTGAATAGAATGCATCTGGGCCTTCATTCGCCACACTCTCGAAAGTTGCAGCGAGGTCTTTATTATTCATGATTTGGCCAACACTAGGAGCTTTCCCGTTGGGGGCGTAAATCTCACGAGCAGCATCGTTTTTTAGAACTTCAATGATCCATTTCCAACTTTGTTGAATCAGGGGAGAAACTGGAAATCCATTCCTAGCATAGTGGATTGCAGGACCAAGTATATCTTTCATATCAAGAGAGCCATATTTCTCGATGACATGACACCAAAGATGAAGCGCTCCTGGAACCGTAACTGGAGGACCACCGCGGGGAGGCATGCTTGTCCATCCTAATTCAAGAAGCTCCTCAAGAGTAACCAATGACCCAGATCTACCTGAACCATTGAAGCTTAGGGGTTGTGACTTCCCAGATAAATGAATAAGTGTGAATGCATCGCCACCACAGCCAGTACTGAATGGTTCAACTACATCTAGTACAGCTGCTGTAGCAACTGCTGCATCCACTGCATTACCACCCTTTCTGATAATTTCCAATCCCGCTTGTGTGGCCAGAGGCTGAGATGAGGCTACTATTCCATCACGTGCGATTACATCAGAGCGACCTGTTGGTCTTTCCCAATACAATTTCATTCACTCCATTCAGGTTCAGGGTTTTTCCAATGGATAATCAAAGGCTATCCATGCTTTTAGCCCATCTAAACTGACAGCGACATCATCCACACCTTTGTGTTTGAGGATGCTAGCTGCTGTTGTGCCCC
>JAEORI010000032.1 GCA_016840965.1 Candidatus Thorarchaeota archaeon
AGTCGATGAAGATGGGTTTCCACATATTGCACCTTTTGGAAGCATGCGCGCAGTCACGCCAAGATTATTGCGTTTTATCGCTCATCGGTACCATGATACTCTTAACAATCTGAAACGCGACTCACGTATTATGGTCGCAATGATTTCTGACCCTGATATTGCAGTGAGTGTCAAAGGAACTGCGAGAGTCGTCGAAGAGCCCTTCACACTGGATGATAGTTATGCATTGATTGAGATAGATATTGATGAAGTGAAGAACGATATGCCAGTCAGAATCGGGATAGACACAGGCATAGCAATCTCACCAAGTGGTCCATTTGTTGCATGGTGGAACGAACTCTGGAAAAAGATGAGTAGAAACTAGAAAAGAATGGTGGGCCCGGGGCGATTGGAACGCCGTTATTAGAACACGCATTCCATATAGTATAAAGGTCAGCGAGGGTATTGAGTCGATTATCAAAGATATTAGCAAGTCTGCCTGCAGTAATCTATAAACGAAGTTGAATCAAAACACACAACTGGTATGGATTGTGAAAATACAGTGAATAGCGAATCTAGTAGCTTCTCTTGGAAAGGACTAACTGCACTCATAGTAATTCTCATCGTTGTGAGTATCATCGCTTTCATATTATCCAGCATAGAGGGTTTTCTTGCAGGTGTTGTTGTCATCTTCATAGGGTTCCTAATCAGCTTCTTCCGAGATGATCTGAAACGAGTGCTTGGACTCTCAACTCAACAAAAGGAACCAACTCAAGTTGCTGAGGCTGAAGAAGACCATCTTGAAAAATTGGACAAGATGATAACATTGGATATGGACAAGAAGATTGCAAAAGAAAGACAGAGTATCGCGAAGACAATCGCCAAATATAATGAAAAATCCAAGAAACAGCAAAAGCTAGGTCCGGAGATTGTTGAGAGTGCAACTGCTCTTCTTGCATTGCTCGATCAGGCAAAATCTCACGCTATTCAATCTAAAAAACCTGATTTGGTTGCACATTACGAGCAAATTGCAGTAGAAATCGAAGGAATCCGTGAGAAATATAGTCTGTAAGAAGTAATCTATTCTAGAACAAGTTCAGAATTTCAAATCCCACCCGGTCCACCGCTTTTTCCTATTCTATCACATCAAGCCTATATACGGGTCACGTGACTTGGGATTTGAGCTGATTTAATGGCAAACCAAGAAACTTGGGAGAGTACAGTGCTTCAGGAATTTGAACTTCCGAATGGAGTAAAAGCTTCAAATCGAATAATGCGGGCAGCTACGTGGATGGGACAGGCAGAAGAAGATGGAACATGCGGGAACACCATCTTCGAGACATATGGTAAAATCAGAGCAGGTATTGTGGTGACTGGTTTTCAATATGTGATGCCAGAGGGACAGTCAGTTCGGCGGATGATCTCGAATTCAAAGCCTCAGGATGTTGAGGGTCTAACACAACTTGCTGAGATAATTCATTCTTCGGGAGGTCTAGCAGCAGCTCAACTAGTCCATTGTGGATGTAAGAGTTTACCGAAATATTCGGGCAACGAAATATTCGGACCCAGTGATATGGAAGTCCCTGGTCTTCAGGGGGAGATTGTTCAGGTAAAAGCCATGACAGTAGACCACGTTGAAAAGGTCACTCAGGCTTATGCAAATGCAGCGAAACGAGTCGAAAAGGCGGGATTTGATGTGATAGAGCTTCATGGAGCTCATCTTTATGGTCTTTGGCAATTCTTTGATCCATCGTATAATAAACGCCCAGAGAATGACCCGTATACAGGAACATCAATCGAGGGGCGCAGCAAAGCAATGGTGGATGCTGTGCGATCTATCAAGGACACAGTTGATATTCCAATCCAAGTAAAGGTAGATACAAGCTCTGATACCGTCAGACCTGAAGAAGTAGGCGAGCTAACAAAGAAACTGGCTGAAGCAGGCGCATATTGTGTGATTTTTAGTGGTCCAAACCCTACTCGGAAACCAAAAGATATCGAAGATGTGTATTTTTTGAATGATGCAATGGTTATTCGTTCCGTTGCACATGACAGTGGCCTCCTATTTGGGTTGGTAGGAGGTATACGGTTTCCAGAAACCGTCGTCAAATTACTATCAGGAGATAGAGATTCGAGTGCGGCTTTTGATATAATTCAACTTAGCCGTCCCATAATTAGTGAACCAGCACTCCTGTATCGTTGGACTGAAGAAGCAAAAGTAGGGACCCAAGAACCTGCTAGATGCATATCCTGTAACCGTTGTTTTGTAGCTGGACTTAAAGGAGGAGTAAGATGCGTTCAGTTTGAAAGTGATTAGGAATAACTCCAAACGAGGGTAATCGAATCACACCCGGTCAACCACTCTTCTTTTTGATTCTGAGTAGTTATTATCTCCATTTTGATTGATTGACTTGACTTTTCTATTGTTTGACTACCAGCCCCCAAACACCCTGCCGATAAAAACTCATGTCCGGGAGCAGTGTATTCCACAACCCCACCTACCATCGTCATTAGCACCTCTATGTCAGCAAGAGGATTTTCTGGAACTGTTAGCGGATTGTCTGAAAGAATTACTAGGTCTGCAAGTTTACCGACCTTAATGCTCCCCTTAATGTCTTCTTGAAATGTGCCATAAGCTGCGTCGATTGTAAGGAGTCGGAGGGCTTGTTCCACACTGAGAGTTTGATTTAACATCCAATCCGGAGGTGTAAGCCCTAGTTCGCCAACCTTGGTGACCGCAATAGAAATCGTTTTCATTGCTGATCTCACATATCCCAGATTCCAAGGAAAATCAGTACTTCCGAGTGAGTGTATTCCCGCTTCAAGAATATCCCTCCATCTACCTGCAAGGTTTGAGCAATTCTGCAAAATCGGAAATGATTCTTCTTGTGTCCAGTCTGAATTAATCCAAGGGAGTTGGAACGAGGCGATAATTCCTAAATCAGCCATTCTCTGGATTTGGTCGTCTCTGAGTAGGACGAGATGTTCGATTCGGTGTCGATACTGCTGGTTCGATTGACCTTCCAAGGCTGATTCTAGAGCGTTTAGAACAATGTCTGTGGCATTGTCAACTACACTGTGAATTGCTATCTGAAATCCGTCTTCATGAGCTTGTAGTACCAATGAGTCCAATTCAGACTGAGAGAAGTAGTGAAGCCAATTGGTATACCAGCTGTCCATAAAGATCTTAACTCCTCCAATCCTCAGCTTTGAACTATATTCCTGCCCTGGTTGGTAGGCTTGATACCAGTCGCCGAACCTTTCAAACTGCCAGCTCAAGGGAAGATAGGCATTAACACGAACGCGAAGGTTGTCTTGTTGTTCCAAAGTTATGAGCCCATCCAAGCGTTCTTGATTCACAAAGAGTTCAGAAATACTGGTCCATCCACTGCTAAGTACTGATTCAATCACTTCCTCTGACGCTGATTGGTTCACATAACTCCGGTCACCTATATGATGAGAGTGAGCATCATTGAAACCAGGTAGGAGTGTCCTTCCTTCAAGGTCAATGAACTGGGTGTTTGAGCCTGCCATCGTGAGGATATCACTCTCGTTGCCTAGAGTTACGATATACTCACCTTTGATGGCTAATGCCTCGACTTGTGTTGGAGATTGCTCCATAGTCAGTATTTCACCATTATGTATGATTATGTCAGGCGACGAATCATTTGTTTCATTCCAAAATCCTTGTGATGCAAGATACAAGAGAGAAACCAGCAAAAGTGCGAGTACAACTGATGTAACTAAAAACAGTCCGCGTTGATTCATTGACGCAACCCCTTGCCCCTAGCCAATCGGATTTACAATGTCCGTTGTTGGTTAATAATCATCCGTTCAATCGTTTCTTAAATCATTGAGAAAGAAATCGTTACAAGCTCGAATCTTGCCCAATCCACCTTTTTATGCCTCAGTTTGTCTTCGCCAAGCTCTCTCTATCTTCCTCTCTCGATTGTAGTGAGCCATCTCTCCACCAATGTTCTTAGTTGTTTCACTCCAGATTGCTAGCCCTTCACTAATGCCCAGAAAAATGACAATGATTATTCCACATAAATCGCCAACTAAGACAAGACCCACAAGTCCAAGCATGAAAGAGGTAATAATTGTCCAAATTCCTGCAAAAAAGAAGAACCACTTTCTTTTCGGTGGCGATAATAGTAGAAAAGTTTCATAGTCAATCTTTAACGTGGGTTCATTGTACATACCACGACTCACCCCGTCAATCCGAATACCAATCCATTTTCCAGCTATCAACCTGCCCAATGGGTAGAAGAAAAAGGTGGCTGCAGCAAGACTTCCAAGTCGTCGGAGAAAAATCCACCAGTCCGATGATGTCCATATAGCAAATGCGTCCCACTGTAGGGGAACACCAAGAAGTCTAAGATACCAAAGAGTTGGTCCAAGTACGCCAATCATTGTCATTAACATGATGCATGGCCAAAGAGGATAGGTCCGCCCCCGCTTTTCTTTGAAGAACATATTTCTAATTCGGGTAACTTGTCTTACTTTGGCTATATCAGGATGAGGGCTTCGTTTAATCTCTCTCACGATCTTCCAAAACTGTTTTCGCACTTCTGGAGGGATGTTTTTTGAATCTCGTGTAACAATCTCCTCAATATAGTCGAGATTCTGAAGGTTATTGGACATTTCTAAAATCTATGTTAATACACAGGTGATTAACATTTCAATTCTAACATCAACGTAATGGTGGTGAGTAATGTTGATGCTGACTACGTTCTTGATAAACAGCGTGTTCAAATCCAACCAAGTCCACCACTCCTTATTATCCAGCAGAGCATTCAAAAAATACCCATTGCGTAGACCTGTGTCCCTTAAAGGTATGAAAAGAGTGTGAAAGACATGAAGCTTCTAGTGTTCAATGCCAGTCCTAGAAAATCCAATGGCACGACAGATGTGCTGTTAGAAACGTTCATTGAGGGAGCAAGATCATCGGGGGCAGATGTTGAAAAGCATCACATTGTCGACCTAGATATTAATGGATGCCGCGGATGTTTCAACTGCTGGTGGGTAACGCCTGGTAGGTGCGTGCAAAAGGACGAAATGGATAAGATCCTGCCTGCTATTGCAAATGCAGATGTGATGTTACTTGGCACACCAATCTATGGTCGCAACGTGACCCACTATTTA
>JAEORI010000254.1 GCA_016840965.1 Candidatus Thorarchaeota archaeon
CATCTTCTTCAAGCGGCATTAAGAAAAGTCCTCGGTAACGAAGTGACTCAAAATGGCAGCAATATCACCGAAGAACGTCTGAGGTTTGACTTTACTTTCTCTAGGAAATTGACTTCTAAGGAGATTGAAGAAGTGGAAAGATTAGTGAATGACGTAATTAGTCAGGACTTAGAAGTAACACAACAATTTCTTCCATATGATGAAGCAATTGGAAAAGGTGCTCTCGCATTCTTCAAAGAAAACTATGGTGAAACTGTATCCGTTTACTCTGTTGGAGGTTTTAGTATGGAACTTTGTGGAGGGCCTCATGTGGAGCGTACGGGAGTGCTGAATAGATTTAGAATTACAAAGCAAAAGAGTATTGGAGCCGGCCTTATGAGGATAAGAGCTGTTCTTGAGGACTAGATTGCCGAGGGTTCTTATGTGGATTCCACAATTAGAAAAACGTAAACATCATGGGCTACATGAGGTTTCCGCGCATACGAAAACCATATGGTGAAAATAAATGGGTACATTTTCTAGGTTCTTTGGATCCGGTGATAAAAATCTTCAAGCGCGAGCTGATGAGTTACTTCTCGAAATCAGCAAGGGTCTTCAATCAGCCAGTGCAAAACTGTGCGTAGGATCTAAGGAGTGGGTAGATGGGAACATCAAGGTTTTAGAAGAGATCAAGAACGAGGTCATCGAATTAGAAAGGAAAATGGATGCAAAGAAGGAAGAGCTGATAGAGAATGTCTTAGCAAAACATGCATACCTTCCTCAGCATACTGAAGAACGCCATACTCTCATTCGGTTAATGGATAGCGTTATTGACACTGCAGAGCATGCTGTACGTGTGATGTGGATTGGGCGGAAGATGAAACCCCCCAAGGATATTGAGAAACTGGGAAAGTTGTGTTGGAAATGCACAGACGCTCTTCAGGATGCAGTCAAATATCTCTACAGTGATTTTCAGAAGTGTGTAGAATATACTCGAGAGGTTGACAAAACACGGGAAGAGGCAAGAGATCTTCAATTCAAGATTCTTGAAGACTTATTCATGGAATCGAAATATCCTGCACATGAAATCCAACTCTTCGTTGAAGCATCGCATTGGATAGTCAAAGTGGCTGTTCAAGCAGAGGATACTGGAGACTTCCTTAGAGAACTTGCAGTCAAGTACTCCTGATAGGAGGAGCTAGTTCAGTGGATATTCTAATTCTCATAGCTGTACTTATCCTCGGCTTTATTGTTGCGTTTGCAATTGGTGGCAATGACGAGGCAATGAGTCCAGCAGTGGGTGCTCGAATTTTCTCTCTGAACACTGCAGTCGTGCTAGGAGGCGTATTGAGTATTGTCGGAGCTCTTACACTTGGAGGAGGTGTTTCTGAAAAGGTTGGCTCAGACTTGGTATCACAACAGATAATGACTCCAACAATGGTCTTTGCAGTTCTTGTTTCCATGGCGATATGGTTGTTGATTGCATCAATAACAAAAGGATTGCCAATAAGCACAACTCAATGTATAGTTGGATCTGTGATAGGAGTCGCGATTGCAGCTCCATTTCTTGGTGAACCCGGTTGGGGAATCGAAGTTGTTTCTTGGTCAGTTGTATTAGAGGTGTTCATAGGTTGGATTATTTCGCCTGTGATAGGGTTCTTCATAGCTGCAGGTGTTTTTTGGCTGGTTAGGAAATTTCAATCTAGAGCTACGGGTCTAGCAGGACGCGAGAAACAAGAACAGATAGCATCCTATGGCCTAGCTCTCTTTCTTATTATCACAAGTTTGAGTCGTGGGGGTAACGATGTTGCTAATGCTGTTGCTCCTCTAGTGACATTACCAGATTTTGCAGTAGCAATAGGTATCGGTCCATTCCTCTTGCCGGGGATTATGATTCCGCTATTTGTTGGAGGATTAGGAATGGCTATTGGTCTGATTGTGGTTGGCCGGAAAGTTATCAAAGTGCTAGCCACAGAGGTTGTTACATTGACTCCCACTTCAGCACTAGCAGCATCGATATCAGTAGCTCTGGTCATGTTCATAGGAACATACATGGGGTTCCCCCTCAGTGGAACTCATGTATTGGTAGCAGCCCTGATCGCTGTTGGATGGGTTGCTCAGGCCCCTGTTAAAACTAATCAGGTAAAAGATATACTCATATCTTGGGTGATTACTGTACCAATATCTGCAATCCTCGGAGTGGTTCTGTTTATAGTCATAACACCTTTCTTCTAGATCAATCTATATTTCAGGCACTCTGTGAATCAGGATGAATTCTTTTGCAAGTTTTCCGAGGGTTTTAGCCTCACTTATGGATAAATGCACACGGTGTCCAAAATCTGGGCCAGGTGTTTCTTTTTGTGTGGCTTCTATGATAGCAAGGTCAGCATCATGGACTACTGTTTCAGCACCTGAACAGAGTCGTGTATCTCCAGTGTACGCTACAGTGGTTTCACCAACTTCTACTCTCAATCCCAAAGCGGGTTCCAGAAATCCGTGACCTGAATCAAATTCAAGCGAAAAATGCTCAACCTCTACAGATTTCACTTTAAAGAAATCAGTGTCAAACTCCGAGCCTTCTGAAAGTTCATGGTACCAGATTTTGAAGGGCAGGGTTTCACTATAGAGGCTTCGAAAACCCTTGATTATGCTAATTGCCTCTTTGCAACCTGCGGGAATCAGTATGTTGAGAGGATTAATTCTTCTCATCATCCGCATGAATCCTAATAGAGAATGAAGGCCACCTACATGATCGAAATGGCCGTGGGAGATTGCTATAGGATCAATATCATTAACAAAATCGGTATTTCCAGACAATAACAAATCCCTGAGAACACCATCACCTACATCAAGCATCATCATTTTGCCTGTGAACTTTGAGGTCAACAATATTGTTGTGCCAACTCCGGCCGCACTAAAGGGGATATTTACACGAACCTCATCATTTTCCCACTCTGCCCTATAAGTTTCAAACGCGTTACTGTTCATTGGTCGCAACATCCCTTCTATGAATGGCTCCAACTTCCGATGTTTGAAAATAGTGTTATATGTCTTGACTAAGAAAAGAAAAAGAATTGAATGGAACGGGAGTGACCCGCTCCATGCTGAGTGCTAATCATATCCTAATGAGGGAATTCGAGCAAGGAAGTTCATGAAGTAGCCTATGAAGACCGATACAACAAGACCAGCAGTTGTAAAGAGAAGTACAGTCACCCAATCAGGAGTAGCTCCATAGAACATCTGCATAATTGACCAGTAAATGCCAGCTAGTGTCATCCCTGAGAAAGCGACTTTCTTCAGTGGAACCTTGACTGTCTTTGTCTGCAATGCCCCCATATCGACTAAAGCTGCTGCTAGTGCTCCTGCCTTATCTCGCTTGAGCCTAAGTTTCTTACCAAGTTGTCCAACAGTCACCTTCGACTTTGGTTTTATCACACTCAAAGCCTTTGGTGCATAATCAGCTATGTCGTAAGAGAAGTGTTTGACTGCGGCTCCAGTATCAATCCCACACTTTCCACAGTTTGGAGCATCCTTCCTCCACTTCTTGCCACACTTCGGACATTGTTTTCCATCCCATGCACTATCTGCAGCCTGACTGACTCGTCTACTGAGTTCTTCCTTGTCAATTGTTTCTCCGCCCTTCTTTGGTTTCCTTCGGAGAACAACAGCTGCGGGGAATATTCCTACATCAGAACCTCGTTTTGCACCCTTCATCTTCCTTGAAGCCATGATGCCTCGCTGGAATTCATCAAGTGAGAGGATTAGAGTGAACACAGACATAACAGCAAAACCCACAGTTATGAGACCACTAACGGAAAATAAGACACCGAAACCAGTTGGTCCAATTTGCAGGACAAAGTCCTCAGAAACTGTCTTATTCACACCAGGGGTGGTCGCATTTGAATAGGTGAAGGAGAGTGAGCCAGCTACTGTACCTGAAATCAATGTAATGTTTCCAAAACTAAAAAGTGAAGCTAACGATATTGGATCCAAATCAAAACTTAGGGTTGTGTTGTCTAGCATTACTAAATTCAGAACAGATGCCTCTGGATTAATAATTGGAAAAGACATGTAGGTCATAGTAAACTTCGCAGTGTGAATTGTCAAATCAGTTCCTGTGGCAACTGTCACATTGATTAAGACAGGGTCTGATACATCCAGTTCAATCGGGTTTGCAGCATCGGATGTGGCTGCATTTTCTCCATTTACATCCAGTAAAAATCCTAGACTAGTATCACCACTCCAACCAGCCGGGGGTGCGGCTTGGGTAGGTAATAAGAGTGTTGACCACAATAGACATGTAATTGTGAACATCAGTAGAAAATGTGGTAGCGTCTGTCGCACTTCTAATAAACCTCCTCAGAAGATAGGTAAGAAAAAACGAATGGAACTTGCCCTTTAACTGTTATTAGCTTTGAAGCTTCCACCCATTGTTTCTTCGAGTTCTCTGTCAAATTCGTCGTCGTCATCAGGTTCAAAGATTATATGTCGTTTTGGTGGTTTCTCGGGGAGGGGTGCCCAATTAGCTACAGCACCCAAGGCATAACCACCAAAATAAGAGAGGATTATTAGAATAATCTCAAAAGTGGATATATTGAATTGAATATAAAGAAGGAGTCCAGTAATCAGTCCAGCAAAGAAGCTGATAATGATCCCTAAACCGATTCGATAATTCATGTTAAAATCTTCCACACCTCCTATGATATAGCCAAGTAGCATTCCTATGAGTAATCCAGGAACTGCAAAAACAGCATTTTCCAAACTAGGTATGGTTTGCATGAATTGTCCTCCACTATGGGATTATACTGGAATAAAGAACTCATTAATTCTTTTCCATGAGCATTAATTAATTGGATAGAACTGGTAATTACCAACCATCCCAATGTACGATTTCCGAAAGTTCTTTCCTCTTTCGGGGAGCGTTCTCCTTCGCGCGGTCTCGTTCATCAAGCAGTTCAGGATCTCCTTCGTATCCAATGAACACCACAGTAACAATTCGATACTCAGCAGGGATACCTGTTAGTTCCTTGAGTTGGTCCTCATTCCAACCCGCTGTTGGATGTCCCATAAGTCCGAGGTGAACGGTCTGAAGAAGCATATTCTCAACAGCCAAACCTACATCCATGGTGAAATATGGAAGGTTATGAGCTTTACATCCTCCATCTGGTTTAGCTGCAACGATAATCATCACGGGAGCTGCTTTCGCATATGCATTTCCCCCGCTCAATGCTTCATGAGCTTCTTCAAGAACTTCAGGATCTCGTAGAACAATGAAGTTCCATGCCTGCATATTGGCACAAGAAGGCGCCCATCTTGCTGCTTCAAGAATAGAATTCAACATCTCATCAGAGATGGGTTTGTTTGAAAAAGCTCTCCCACTTCGTCTTTTCATAATCTCTTCTAGAATCATATTTTCCCCATAATCTGCTCTCTTTCTTCACTCTTTTAGAGCCATCGATTTACCACAGTGATCTGGAATATCTTGGTGACCACAAACAGCTCCCATCCAACAGACTAGCTGGTCACCTTCAATATGCATTTCTCGTCCACAATGAACGGGTACTGTAACTTCTGCCCCACATTTTTCACAGACTAGTTTTCCCATTTTAAATCATCCTTGAGGAATTAATTATTGTTAAATATATGAAGTTTTTTGTATGGGTTTCAGGGAAGAAATATGTTGCAGGGATGTACAGACCTCTTGATTCCAAAATGATTTCAGACATTCTTGCGTGTCATATCCTAGAGGAAGAAACAGGAGCACCATTGTTTTCCCATTTCTTCGATCCAGAACTCAAGAGAAACCCCTCGTTGATTCCACAAAAAATGAGGTCTCGCGAATTTATACTACTTCACGAATTGGGAGGGTATGTAGTATACAGTGTTCTTGTAAAAAGAGAAACCTCAGAGGCGCGAGAACTTTTACGCAAGTTTGCAAGGAGTGTGGAGAAGGTCTATCCAGAAGGACTGAAACGAGGTCAAGGTAATTTCGCACACTATGTTATTCTTGAAAACATAGTTACTGAAGTTTTCAAAGATAACGATTAGTGTAGTTCATCACATCGGATAGTATTTCTTAGGATCCTCACTGTATACTTTTTCTTCAGACTTATGGGCTCCGGGAGTATCCAGTTCGACATCTCTTTTTAGAGCCCGGTCCTCAGATAATATCTCTCCGAAGACCTCATTTTGAATGATTAATCTCTGAACTTCATTGCTTCCAGTCCATATTGTCGCTAGTCGAGCATCACGATATAGGCGTTCGATTGGGTAGACATCAGTATAACCTATGCCACCAAGGATTTGCATTGCCTCATGAACTGCCGCGAATCCAGCCTCTGTTGCAAAAACCTTGGCTTGAGAAACTTCTTTTCTACACCATTCGCCAGTATCAGCCTTCTTTGCAGCACGATAGACAAGACCTCTTGCAGCATCTAGTTCAGTCGTGCAGTCTGCAACTTTGAAACTGATAGCTTCGTATTTCTTAATGGCACGCCCAAATGCTTCTCTTTTGTCTGCATATCTCACAGCAATTTCGATAGCAGCTCGACCCATACCAATAGGGCCTGCAGCTGAGGTTAATCTCTCAGGAACCATCATTGCGTTGAAAATTGAATTACCATCATCAAGTTCACCAACTAGGTTTGACTCAGGAACGTGAAGATCCTTCATAACAATTCTTGCTGCTCCCATACCACGACAGCCCATGAGCTCATACTCTTCCTCAACCTTGACTCCCATGTCTCGGTCAATAAGAAATGCACTCAGTGATTTGTGTGGCTGTGCTTCAAAGTTAGTTTTGGCGTACACTAAGAAGTAATCGGCTCCGATACCTCCAGCTACAAATCGTTTCTCGCCATTTACAACGAAGATATCACCTTCTCTAATCGCAGTTGTATTCGTACCGAAGAAGTCTGAACCACCCCTTGGTTCAGTAAGACCCTCGCCACAGATTTTTTTCCCTTGTAGAGTTGGAAGTAGATACTCCTTTTTTTGTTCTGGTGTGCCAAATTTATTGATTGCCTCACCTACAATGCTTGGTAGTGAAAATGCGCAACCAAGAGCAATTCCGAGAACGCCAATCTCTTCAAGTGCAGCCATCTCGGAAACCCAGTTTAGGTTTCTACCGCCATATTCTTTGGGAAATCGCAACCCAAGGAGGTTATCTTTGGCTGCAGCTTTTATGAATTCGTAAGGATATTCCTTAGACTTGCTATCCATAGCCAAGATTAGTTCTCGTTCGACTTTATCCCTCACAAACCTGCGAACTTCATCTCGAATACTTCGTTCATCCTCGTTTAGTAAAATATCAAACATTTTCTAACCTCTCGTTCCTTCTAACAAAGAGTCTAGGGTATCATCTGATCCACCCTCTCGCTCGATGCTTATTGCCTCGACAGGACACACAATCTCACATACAAGACAAAGTATACAGTCATCCTCCCTCACTGGGTCTACTACTTGACGACCAGATTCATCTTGCATTTGTACAAACACGTTAGTCGGACATGCATGGATACACTTCTCACACCCATAACACAATGAGAAGTCTACTCCTACAATTTGACCATGGATTTCAGTCCCATCATTATCTGGTGAATACCATACAATATGTCCTAGATGGTCTTTGACTGCGCTCCATGTTTCTCTAAATGTCCTATCAATTGGCACGTAGGAACAGAATATATGGTTCCTTTTAGAAGATGTGGAAGTCTGGATTAGCTATTCTTTGAGGTTTCGTTTAAGACCAGTTCTATAATCATGAACTAACTCCGCTAGTCTTCTTGCAGATACAACTAAGTGGTCCCAGAATTTTTCAGCATCTTCAGCACTGGGTAGTCGAAATTCAATGTCGAAATTATGAGGCCCGTAGCTTGGAATCCAACCGGAAATGTCTGCAAGTGTGAACAAGTGAGCACTAGATCTAGGATATGCCCTCTCATCAAACATCACATAGGGCAGATATTCCTCTCTATCAGCATGGTCTTTTGCTATACCTGAACAGCTTTGAGTGGTTGAAAATCCTAAATCATTCAATTCTCGGATATGGGACTGGATTGATTCATCAACAGAATAGAGAAACTCATCTGCTGACATCAACTCATGAGGATGACTTTCCCAGTTCTTTCGATACCATCTATTTTCATGATATGCCCAATGAGTGCTTGGAATAATCCCGTGCTTCAGTCCTTGCCGGTATTGTCGCAGAGCATCCATTATTTCTTGAGTAACGTTGAGAATCTTCATCCATGATTCATATCGATCTGACTCATTCTTCGATCTTAAGAGAACTATGTCATCTTCTGAATTTAGCTCGGGCAACCATAGTGAGGCATCAGCAATTGTAAACAGATGTGCTTCAAAACCAGGGTAACTATTACGATTGAATTCGAGAAAGGGTGGGTCCTCATGCTGGTCATCAAGAGCTAAGCTAAAACTGTTTAACACAAGATCAAACTTGGAGAGAGCCTTTATGCTCCTCTCAATCTCAACAGAGGTCATAGGTCAGCTCCATTTAGTTGCTTCATGATTCACATCCTCGTGGATGCTTATGTATTCTTCAGTTCATTCTCGAAGCGATTAAATGCGGATTCATTATGCTCCAGTCAGGCTATACGGAGATGTGTGTTATTGACTGATAGATTGGCCGAGCTGGAGGTTATTCATTCAAAAGTTATAGAGAATCCGAAGGAGGTTCCTAGCGAAACACGTAAACGATTCTGGAAGATTGTTCGTCAGATTAAGAGAA
>JAEORI010000033.1 GCA_016840965.1 Candidatus Thorarchaeota archaeon
AATGTCAAGAGCAGCTTGCATGCCAGCCACTCCACCTCCAATGACCAACGCTGTTTCTGAAGGCTTTAATGTGCTATAATCGATTTTTTCACCTGCAACAGTCACTTTGCTTCACCTCCTGCCTTGAGAGGATTCGGACCGAGTTGCCGAATCGCATCAGTCATTTCCGTAATCCCTTCAGCCCATTGCTGCCCTTCTGATGCGCTAGCCCAGAGGAGCTTGAGTCGACTTGGATGCAAACCTATCGTCTTCATAGCCATTTGTAGGGCATCAAATCGAACCTGAGTCCGATAGTTGCCAGTTGAATAGTGGCAGTCACCAATGTGGCAACCCGTAACCATTACGCCATCGGCACCATTCTTGAAAGCCTCAATCACCATCACAGGGTCAACTCGACCTGAGCACATCAAGCGAATGACCTTTGCATTCGGTGGATGCTGTATACGCGAGATGCCTGCGAGATCTGCACCGCCATATGAGCACCAATTACAGGTGAATGCAACAATACTCGGTTCGAATCGTTTCCGTGTCAATGCGTTAAACCTCCTTTTACGGACGCAGCGACTTTCACCTGCGGTATAACCTGCACTCGACGATAATGACGCATGTCAATCGCATTCTTCGGACATGAAGCGGCGCATGTGCCGCAGCCCTGACAAAGTTCGAACATGACCCGACGCTCTGCGCCTGTACCTGTTATTGCAGAATACGGACACATCTCAGCACATAGGTCACAGTCAAAACAGACCTCAGTATCAATCTCAGCATAGATTGGCTCAACATAGAAGACTCCGGGAGCCATCAAAGCTTGAGCACCTGCAGCTGCTCCCTTTCCATAGGCAACAGCCTTAGGTATGTCCATAGGCCCCAAAGCTGCTCCAGCCAGAAATACTCCATCTTGGAATGAGTCTACTGGCCGTAACTTGGGATGTGCCTCCATCAAATAGCCATATTCCCCAGTTGAAACCTTCAGTTTTCGAGCCAGCTCCGGAGTGTCATCATTTGGTAACAGAGCAGTCGCAAGCACCACAAGATCCGTAGTTGTTTCCAAGCGTTCGCCAGTATAGAGATCTTCAGCAAGAACTACTAGTGACTTAGTTTTCGGGTCCTCTTCAACCTCAGAAGGACGCCCTTTAACAACAACGACACCCATCTCTCGAGCTCTACGGTAGAGACCTTCGTATCCTAAGCCATGAGTTCGTATGTCCATAGCGTATATCGTAACTTCAGTTTCGGGATATTTCTCCTTGATTTGTATGGCTTGCTTGAGAGAGTTCTCACAACCTATATAGCAGCAATAATCTTGGTTGAACCGTCTATCCCTTGATCCAATACATTGTACAAACGCAACTCGTTTGGGAATTGTGTGGTCTGATGGACGCTTTGGTTTTCCTTGAGTTGGACCAGCAGCATTAGTGAGCCGCTCAAGTTGAGCATTAGTGATCACATTTTCGAATGTTCCATACCCAAACTCACGGGTTTCAAATGGATCATGTACTTTGAATCCAGTTGCTACAATTATTGTTCCAACATTGAGCTCAACTATCTCGTCTTTTAGTGAATGGTTAATAGCATCCAATTTACATGCTTCAACACACTTCTCACACTCGCAACATACACCACAACTCAAACAACGATTAGCCTCTGCCATTGCAATTGCTTGATCAAAGCCAAGTTCTACTTCTCCGAAGGTACTTTTTCTCTTCGACATACTAAGTGTGCGTAGTATAGGAGCATACCCGAATCTAATTGAAGATTCATCAACTTCGATGTCTTCTATCGGTAACAAAACCTCCTCCCGGTCTTCAGTGAGGTCTCTCCCCTGGAGATATCTATCAATCGACTTTGCCGCTTCTTTCCCTGTAGCGACAGCTTCAACGACAGTGCCCCCACCGCCAAAAACAGCTGCTCCACCTCCGAACACACCTTTGATGTTGGTCTGAAGTGTGATAGGATCAACTTCAAGAGTCCCCCACATCGAAGGTTCTAGACCAGATAATAATGCATCAGGAGTAACCTCTTGACCTATAGCAACAATCACGGTATCGACATTCATCTTGAACTCAGAACCAGCTATGGGAACAGGTCTTCTTCGTCCTGATTCATCTGGAGTGCCAAGACGCATCTTCACACATTTCATTCCTGAAACATTATTATCAGAAACAAGAATCTCAATTGGAGCAGCAAGAAATTCGATCTTGACACCCTCATTCTCAGCTTCATCTATTTCACTGGCAATAGCAGGCATTTCTTCTCGTGAACGTCTGTAAACAATTGTGACCTTCTTAGCACCCATTCTTACTGCAGTGCGTGCTGCATCGATGGCTGCATTTCCACCACCCACAACAGCTACATTCTTTCCAATAGTGACTGACTTTCCGCTATTTACCCGGTCGAGGAAATCAAGTGCGTGATGAACACCTTTAGCAGTTTCACCTTTCACCTCCATCATTCGACTTACCGGGGCTCCAGTTGCCACAAACACAGCCTTGAAACCGTTGTCTTTTAGTTCCTTAATGGATTCGATTTTAACACCAGTCTGGATTGAGACTCCAAGCTTTTCCACTATTCCAACCTCATCCCGAAGCACATCACGTGGAAGACGATACTCAGGAATTCCCCAACGTAGTAGTCCTCCTGCCTCCTTCCTCGCCTCGAAAACTGTAACAGGATAGCCCTGCTTAACAAGGTCATATGCACAAGCTAACCCTGCAGGACCAGCACCTACAATTGCTACGGTTTTCTTTGTTTTCTTCTTATCAGGTTCTATAGGTTCTACTTTGATTCCGCTATTCTCTCTTTCATAATCAGCCAAGAATCTGTGCAGACTCCTTATACTAACAGCCTCATCGTACTTTCCACGTTCACATTCTACCTGACAGGGATGGGTGCAGACACGACCTAGTACACCCGCGAAGGGGGAGTTCTTTCGATACATATCAAGTGCTTCATCGAATCGTTCTTCCTTGAGCAATGTAACGAATGCTTGAGTATTCACGTGTGCTGGACATGCGATTTTGCATGGAGATGTGCCACGTTTATCTATTGTATATTTATTCGGAACAGCTTGTGGAAATGGTCGATAAGCCGCGTGTCGTGTGGTAAGGCCAAATTCATACTCACTAGGAACATTAACAGGACATACTATTGCACAATCACCACAACCATTGCATTTGTCATAATTGATGTAAGGTGATTTTTTCCTGACCTTTAGGCGGAAGTTACCAACATAGCCTTCAACATCATCTATTTCACTATAAGTCATTAGATTGATTTTTGGATGCTGTCCGACTTTGGACATAATAGGTCCAAGAATACAGATTGCACAGTCATTTTGCGGAAACACCTTATCAAGCAGAGCCATTTGTCCACCAATAGTAGGTCTACTCTCAATAAGATGAGTTTCAAAACCAGCATTCGCAAGATCAAGAGCTGCGGAAATACCTGCAACTCCTCCGCCTATAATCGCAGCACTCTGGATTACATCAACAGCCTTTCTCTCAAGAGGTTCAAGATATTTCGCCCGCTCAACACCCATAGCAACAAGTTCCTGAGCCTTCATTGTGGCAAGTTCATGATTATCCATATGGACCCAACTAACGTGCTCACGTAAGTTGACCTGGTCATACAAATAACGATTCAATCCTGCCTCTTCAACGCAGGATCTGAATACAGGTTCATGAGTTCGTGGAGTGCATGATGCCACAATAACTCTGTTTAAGCTGTGTTCTTTGATTGCTTGCTTGATGTTGTCCTGTCCATCATCTGAGCACGCGAATAACAAATCTACTGCATAGGCAACATCAGGTAGGGTGGCTGCATACCTTGCCACCTCTTCACAATCAACTGTTCCTGCAATGTTGAGTCCACAGTTGCAAACGAATACTCCAATCCGTAAGTCTGATTCACTCATCTATGACCACCTCCCATTATTTTGGCAACACGTTTGTCCGTCTTCACAGTGTGCAGGTCAAGTCCAAGCTCTTCAGGAGAATAACCAAATCCCAGAGCGAGAAGTTGTGGAAAATGAAGTACAGGTATGTCGAGGTTTTCCATTGCAAACTTCCGTTTGATGCTTCTCTGGCCCATATCATGCTGTAGGTGGCAGAGAGAACAAACGGTAACAATCCCATCAACGCCTGCTTCACTCGCATCCAAAAGTCGTTCATGCATGACCCGATCTGCAAGTTCATCTTGCACCCCTCTTAAGAGACCCCCGCAACATCTATGGCGGCCAGTATATTGAACGCTGTTTACACCAAATTGTTCAATTAGCTCATCAGCAAAGGTAGGTCTCTCAGAGTACTCGATGTTCAACAGCTCGTGAGGTTTAAGCATGTGACATCCATATCTGAGTCCTATTGAGATACCACTTAGGTCCCTCGTGGATTTTCTTTGCAGTGTGTCAGCACCAATATCGGTGTATAGGAAATCAACAATGTGACGAGATTCAACATTTCCCTCATAATGCAGACCAACACTACGCAAGATATCATCGACACGCTCACGCATATCTGGATATCGTGCTAAGACATGATTGACTCTTTTGTATGAGTGGAAACAACCACTACAGGGAGTCAGGAGATCAAGGCCCATTTCTTCAGCCTTAGCAAGATTTCTTGCCGCCATTGCAATCGAAGTTGTCAAATCGAGAGATTGCATCCAGAATGGTGCACAACAGGTTTCATTAGGTATGTCTACAGTTTGAATTCCCAGGTGCTCCAAGACTTTCCTAGTTGCGGCCTCATATCCTATTAGAGACCTTCTTGTTGGTACAAGGCAGCCCCATGCAATTGCTTTCTTCATTCAGATTCACCCGCCCTTTTCTTATTCGCTGCTATGACTTCCAATAATCCAGCAGTCTTCATGATTCCATTCAGTTGTTTGACATCAGGATCCTGAAGAGGTGGTAGTCCCAATTGTTCACGCATCTTGTCCACGACTCCACTCCTTGCACTCACTCGACCATTCTTCATGACCGTTTCAGCCATCTGGACATAACCTGGTGCTGCGTAGCCCTCCTTACTTGCCATATTTCTGAGAACTGTTACGACATCGGTGAAGTTCACCTGTTGAACACATCGTTCTTCGCACGTGAAACAAGCAGCACATAGCCAAATCTGATCACTTGAAAGGACGTCATCCTTTAGCCCGAGAAGGACATTTCCTAGGACCTTTCTTGGTCTATAATCTATCACCGAACCAACAGGACAACCGCCGCTACAAGCGCCACATTTCAAGCAGCGAAGGAGACCTTCCCCACCAACCATATCAGCGACCTCATATTTGAAAGTCCCCTGAACATCTTTGTCACGGACAGGAAAATCGCCTCTCCAACTTTGTTTTTCTGTTTCTTCCATTAATACCTCACACCTGATAATGATTCCAAAATCCGACTAGGACTTGTTCGATTCATGTGCATCCCGAGGTCCTCGTCAAGGATGCCTAAAGCTGGGCCAAGAAATTGTGGTAGTGTTAAAACTGGAATTCTATACCTTCCTAGTCTACCACTAAACTGAACCTGAGAAAGTTGTATTTCGCAATATGCACAAGCAGTAACAATTCCCTCCGCTCCAGAGTCTCTTGCATTCCTGATCTTCTCTAATCCCACTTTACCAGCTAGACTCTCGTCCATAGCAAGTAGCGGTGCTCCACAACATCGCATTTTCTCAGGATAGTCAATTGGCTGTCCACCAGCTGCTCGAATCAAAGTATCAATGATTCTGGGAGCTTGAACATTGGTAGCATTCAAGTCTTTGAAGGGTCGAGTCACATGACATCCATAATGAGCAGCCAGTTTGATACCAGCATATGGATTCGTGATTGCTGAACGAATTGTTTCTGGGCTAATGTCTTGTTCGAACACATCTAAAAGATGCTTTACCTCAACTTTTTTTGAATACTCAAGATCCTCCCTTGCCAGCAGAGAGTTTACTTCAGATCTTGAAAGTTTCCGACGGTCAAGTAGTTTTTTTGTATACTTTAGAGAACCCGCGCATGCACCGCAAATTGCCAGGATATCTTTGCCTTCCTTTTCAGCAAGCGCAAGAATTCTACCGCCTAATGCAAGGAATGCTTTTTCGTTGAGTGACTCAATGTACTGTGCGCCACAGCAGTTTACGTTGTTTAGGGGTGTCACAGAAATTCCAAGTTTTTCTAAAACGATCATAGTAGCAGCTTCATATGCAGGAAGACGTACTGGAGCAACACATCCTCTGAATAGTACGTATTCCTTCATACTGTCTACCATCCAGTGTCAAAGTATTTTGATTTCACATCGCTGGTGTATCGTTTATTGTGAGATAGTCGAGAACTCAGTCCAAGCTCTTTCCGCTCATCAGCAATGAAATCAGAATACGCTTCCTTCATCAACCATCCATCTGTCAAAATTGCATGGGCTGCTTTTTGGAATGTTCTTGGAATGATGCCTTCTTGGACTGCTAACTTCCTAACAATCTTGAAAACATCAGCTAGTCTCACACCATATTGACAGGTATCCTCGCAAAGATGACATGTCTTACAGAGCCAGGGTTGGTCGCTTTGCAGAACTTTTTCTCGAGCGCCAACCAAGATCTTCTGCATCATCTGTCGTGGATTATAGTCAGTACCAGAAGCAACTGAACACCTTCCAGTACATACACCACAAGCAACACACTTCTCTATGAGCTCACCTTCAGGCATTGAGCTCAACTCTTGGATGAAGCTTGATGACGGGGTGAGTCTGGTTCTTACCATCCTTGTTCTCCTATTGAATCAGGGCTAGTTCCCGAGTGGAGAAGTCCATGATGTCGATGACACGTCAAATGATGTCTTTTTTCGAAATTTTTTGGAATTTTTAGGTCCGATGATCCAAATTTTTCTCAGGTCCACCGTCCTAGTCAATTAACAATACATTACACAATTAATCTATAACTATCATTGTCAAAAAGAGAACATAATATCTTTGTATTGTGATATTTATAGTTCATACAATTAATAAAATTGTCGTATAATGTACATATTTTCATTAAAATATGATTATGTTCTTCCTTTTGAAAATATGTTCTTAATGTGACATCATTCTACGAAATTTGTCCCGAATCATACAAAGATGATTTTTCTTAGTTTCGAACTGAAACAAAACTATGCACATAATGGTGATGACACTTGAAAATAATATAATTTGACATGAACAATTTCAATCATAAATGACATAGAATAATATGATTTTAATCATAATCTCACACTAGTAAACCTCAATCCTGGGATTCCTATATAAGAGTAAATTTTGCATTAAGTATCCATTTAGTAATTTCGTAAAAAATAATGATTGTTTTAAGTCATGAATTTGAGATGAATGTATCATTTCGATACTATATTGTGCAAATGCTCAAATTATGAGAAATAAGTAAATGAGGGTTGGAGACAACCCTCGATGAATATATTGATGCTGGGCTCATAAAGTTTCGAATTTTATTTTCGACGAATTTGCTGACCCGTGATTAATCGATGAATCTCTTCTGATGTCATCGTAATATACTCGGAATTTGGAAACATTGTTTGATCATAACGATCTTCAATAATGTCTGCAAAGAACTTGGTATACCACCTGATTTCTTCCTTTCTCTGTAATCGCACTGATTTTCGTTTCCTTTTTCGTGATAAATTACCTGACATCTTGTTATACCTCCTTGAGGACAAGACATCCAGATACCGAGTCCTCTCCCCCGAGAGGACTACACAGAAAAAATGAAGCATCACGAGGAAGAAGACATCGCATTAGTTACCACTAATAATGTGGAACCAATACTGGTATGTCATTATTCCTCGCATTGTTGTAATCAGGCGTATTGTAACAACTTGATTTAAGCATTTACCTCCACGTATCCGTCTGGAAACCCTTTTAGACAATTGAAGCGTATGTGAATAGAGCGTGGCCGCTAGAGGACATTATAGTCTTCCAAGAACTTGTTGGGATGAGAGATTGTGACTGATACTCCACAAGAACAACTATCTCGTGCATCTATGTTGTGTAAGAAAGGGGAGTACGTAGAGTCTCTTGCAATTGTAAAAGCATTGGAAACAAACAATGATCTGAACGACCCACTAGAGAAATTAGATCTTCTAATTCTCAAATCTGAGATTTCATGGAGAACAGGGAAACTAGATCAGGGTTTAGAAGCGATAAGTTTGGGTGAAGGAATTCTTTCGTCAGAAGAAACCAATGAGCCGGGAAATAAGAATTTGAAAATCAGAAAAGGAAGACTTCTTTCACAAGCTGGTGTACTCCACTGGTATAAAGGCGACATTGACAATGCTATGGAATCTCATATGGAGAGCTTGAAGATTAGAGAGAGTATCGGTGATAAAGAAGGAATATCTATCGCTTGTAACAATCTTGGATTAGTGTTTTGGACAAAGGGAGAACTCGACGAAGCGACAGAATACTATAACAGGAGTCTGGCTATTTATGAAGACTTGAGAGATGAGAATGGAATTTCTAGAGTTCTCACTAACCTTGCTAATCTCAACTCGGCACGAGGAGAATTGGATCAAGCCTTAGATTATCATCAGCAGAGTTTAGCTATAAAGGAGAGGATAGCTGGAAAACATGATATTGCAATATCACTCATTAACATTGGCGTCGTTCATAGGTTCAAAGGAAATTTAGACAAAGCTACAGAATATTATAACAAAAGCCTAGCCATCCAAGAACATCTCAGCATCAACCCAGAATTCGCTCTTGCTCTACATAATTTGGGTGAAATATATAGCATAAAAGGTGAATTAGATTCAGCCTTGGAATTTTACCAGCGTAGTTTAATGATCTATGATGCTATGGGAGCAAAAGAGGGGATTGCACTTACTCTTGGCAACATTGGTGAAATCCAAAGAAGAAAAGGGAATCATAATAATGCATTCGAATATTATCAAAGAAGTCTTGCAATCTTCGAATCAATGAAAAACGTTAGATTGCTCTCAGATACGTTGAGCAATCTAGTAGAATTGGCTCTTGATAATAATGATTTGAATCTAGCGAAAGAGTACTTGGCGAAACTTGAGCAAATAGCTGCACAGTCAGAGAATATTAGTGTAAATCAGAGATTTCGAATGTCAAGTGCTCTCATACTAAAAAAAAGCCCACGAACCCGAGACAGAGTGAGTGCTGAAGAAATACTTGAGCAATTGATCGAAGAAGATGTTGAAGATCATAGAGTGACAATCAACGCAATGATTCATCTCTGCGACTTACTTTTGATAGAACTTAAGGCAGCAAGAGCAGAAGACATCTTAAGCAAGGTAAAAGATTTGACGACTCATCTGATGACGGTTGCCAAAGAACAAGCATCTCATTCACTCGTTGTTGAGACCTATCTACTGCAGTCTAAGTTAGCTCTAATTGACTTCGAAGTTGACAAAGCCCGACAATTATTGGTGAAGGCAAAAAATCTAGCTAATGAGAAAGGATTGCATAGATTGAGCACTATTGCCAATCATGAGATTCAGACTCTCCAAAATGAACTGATGAAATGGGAATCTATTCTGGAAAAGAAGCCACCGATGCAAGAGTTGGTAAACCTCACCAACTTGGATGAGCTGATAAAGCGGATGGTTCAGAAGACAGTAGAAAACCTCGAATCAACAACCGAA
>JAEORI010000255.1 GCA_016840965.1 Candidatus Thorarchaeota archaeon
CCATATACATCTCTAGATATGAATCACAAATAGACTGCTTCGCTTCAATTCCTAGTTCAGCAAGTAATTCAAAGATGTTTTTCTTGGCTAGTTCCATCTCTTCTTTCTGGTGCGCAAGAAACTCCAACTCGAGAAACAATCCAACGTCTTCTACATCATCGACACTGATTGTGATGTTTCGAAGAACGAAGAAAGTTCTCCTTTTTGTAATTTTGGCAATCGGTTTGAACCCTAGGCGTTCCAGTATAGAAGTTAGTTGATCTGTATCATCAGTTCCAACAGTATATTCAACCCTGGTCTTTGTTTCTCTGTCCAATTTAGGACCCTTGTATGTGAGTTCATTTGGTGCGTGTGAGGTTTCTATTCCATGTTTATTGAGTGGACTTCTTGTTCGCACTCTTACGGCTTCATCGGTCTTTACGAATGTTCGACACGGATGGTCAAAGTAGATGTCAATCTGAACTTCACTGTTCAGTTCTTTCGCCCCAGATTCAACAAGTTTCCAAGTCATCAATTCAATGTCTTGTATCGCAACCTTGACCTCTACTTCAAATGACTCGGACATTCAAATCATCATCTCTGAGTAAAGTCTGAATCATACCGAGTGTGTCAGGTTGATAGGTGTTTCCATCCATAAGCCAAATAACGGTGGCGTATCAAACCTGAAAGGTAGGTGTCACAGTGACTAGTATCAAGACCATCAAATGCGCAAAATGCGGAAAGGAGTACGATGAGTCCTCTGTCCCTCCAAATGATGGATGTGGAGGAAGGATTGACTTTGAGTTTGATCTTGAGAAACTCAAAGAAACAATCACCAGAGAGAGTCTCCAGAAACAAGTTCCCGAACTTTGGAAATACTTTGAACTGATGCCTCTCCGACATAGAGAGAACATAGTTACGCTGGGAGAGGGAGGCACCCCCCTTGTAAAGAGTAAGAAATTTGCAAATGAATGGAAACTGAAGAGTCTCTTATTGAAGATTGAAACTGTGAACCCATCTGGATCCTTCAAAGACAGGCCAATCTGTGTAGGAGTCAGTAGAGCGCTCGAAGATGGTGCAGAAACGGTGTCAGCAGCCTCATCAGGAAACGCTGCGGCGTCCATGTCAACTTTTGCAGCGAGGGCAGGACTTCAGGCTGTTGTTTTTGTTCCTGAAGATGCTCCTAAAGGAAAACTCATTCACCTGAGAACTCTAGGTGCCAAAGTCTTCAGGGTAAGGAAAGTGCGTGAAGGAATTGATCCCACAACAACATTGCTACATGCAGCATGTGCAGAGTTTGGTTGGACACCATCTCCATCATTTGGGCCATTCAACTGTTTCCAATTTGAAGGTACAAAGACCTTGGGTTATGAAATTGCTGAACAAACACAATGGGACCCACCAGATTGGATTCTCTTCCCAACAGGGAGCGGGGGTCTCATGGCAGGAACAATGAAAGGGTTTTTAGAGTTCAAGGAGTTGGGCTTGATTGATAGTGTCCCAAAACCGGTTGTAGTACAACCTGAGGGCTGTGCCCCTATTGTGCGAGCGTTCAAAGAAGGTCAAGACCCATTGGACATCACTCCCTGGGATTCTAATTTTACTATTGCAGGAGGGCTCGCTGATCCATTTCCATGGGATGGTGATGCGGCTCTGAAATATCTTAGACTCGCAAAGGGCGAAGCTGTTGCAGTTCCAGATGATGAAATTGAGAGTGTATTGGTCCTTCTAGGTAAACTAGAAGGAATATTCGCTGAGCCAAGTGGAGTAGCGGCTTTAGCTGGACTGAAAGCCCTAGTTGAACAGGGAACAATTGATAGATCTGATAGAATTGTCGTCCCCATTACTGGCTCAGGGTTCAAGGACCTTGCTACACCTGACCGGCTTACACCTGAAGCTCAGCTAATTCCTCCCGAAACAGCAGCGCTCAAGAGAGCTCTAGAGAACTATGATTGATGTGATGATATGGATAACGAGAAAATGAAGAAGTACATGGCTGTAGCAATTGATGAGGCTAAGAAAGGTCTGTCAGAGGGCGGGATACCCATTGGTTCGGTGTTGGTCATTGATGACAAGATTGTTGGCAGAGGACATAATCAACGAATTCAGAAAGGGAGTGCAGTTCTTCATGCAGAGATGGACTGTCTTGAAAACGCAGGAAGGTTGACCGCAAGTGAGTACCGAAAGTCAGTGCTTTTCTCGACTTTGTCTCCCTGTGATATGTGTAGCGGGGCTGTGTTGCTTTACGGAATACCTAGGGTTGTTGTTGGAGAGAATACAACATTTCAGGGACCTGAGCAATATGTACGTGATAGAGGCGTGGATGTCACGGTCCTTAACGATACTGAGTGCATTGAAATGATGGAGAGATTTATTCAGGAGAATCCGATGCTCTGGAACGAAGACATTGGTGAGTAATAAGAACTGATTGATTGGAGATTCGATGATGGCGAAAAAAGAGATACGTCAAAGAGCAAAAGAACTAGCCAAAGAATATGGGTATCTCCAATACATGATAGAACGTTATCTCTCACTCTGGGGTGAGGAAGAAACACTGATGTTCATTGAGGCTTGTGAACAGCCAATCAGAACAACAATTCGGATTAACACTCTAAAAACTTCCCCAGCAGATATCATACAACGCTTACAATCAAAAGGAGTGACAATTGAAGAGATACCATGGTTGACTGAGGGTTTCTATGCAGACTTCAAGGAGTCTTCCCCGGGGGCACTACTCGAGCACATGCTTGGATTCTACTATGTTCAGGGTGTTCCTTCAATGACTGCAGTTCATGTCTTGGATCCGAAACCAGGAGAAACGGTTCTTGATCTTGCAGCTGCACCCGGCGGAAAGACAACCCACATTGCTCAGAGGATGCAAAATACAGGAATGGTCATTGCGATAGAGCAAGACAGACAACGTATAGTTAGTCTTAACAGCAATATAATCAGATGCGGTGCAACGAACACTCTCGTACTCCGTGGTGATGCTAAAAAAATAGATCATTTGCCTTTTGTACCTGATAAAATACTTCTTGATGCGCCTTGCTCTGGCGAAGGACTAATTCCTTTGGACCCAACCAGGAAAACCAGTAAAACAATGGCTGACATAAGATTTTGTGCAACACGAGAAGATGAGATGCTAGAAGCTGCAGTCAACGTACTTGCTGAGGATGGTATAATGGTATACTCCACTTGTTCTATTGCTCCAGAAGAGAATGAATATGTTGTAGATGATATACTGAAACGTCATCCTGAGATGGAGATAGTCAGCATATCAACTGAATTTGGATCATCAGGATATTCAGAACCTTATGGAGTTAGACTAAATGAGTCATTGAAACTTTCAAGACGGTTTCTACCACATCGTCACAGTACTGAGGGGTTCTTCATTTGTAAAATGAAGAAAAAAGGAGAGAGCACAAAATGAATATTGAACTAGTTGATCCTTTTGCCTGGGAGTCCATTATAGCACAAATTGACAACGAGTTCGGTGCAGGAGTGACAAAGAGTCTTCTTGGAAACCGTGCACCAGTATTGGTATCCAAAGAGAACAGCCAGATATTCTATGCAATTCCAACTGAGTGGGTGTCTAGATTGATGGAAACTGCTGAAAGCCTTGACATCCAATTCATGGGGAAAGAGTTAGGGTCATTTGATAAGGGAAAATTTAGATTGGGCCTTCAAATTCTTGCTGAGCTGGCTGAAAGGACTTCGAGCTTCATCATCGTATCAAAACAAGGTGCTGAAGCGTTCACATATGGAAGAAGTATAATCAAGGAATCAGTACTCGAGTTAAATCAGTCTCTGATGAGAGGTCAAAGAGTGCTTGTTCTCAATGAAACCAAAGAGTGTTTAGGGATTGCTTCATTATCAGTGGATGCATCAAAGCTGACTCGACTTGGAGCAGATAGGCTTGTTGCCAAGAATCTCGTTGATATAGGCTGGTTCATAAGACGCTTGGGCTAGACGAACATGTCAGTGGTTCTATCTGAGTCTTCAATCGACTTTCTCATTTTCTCAAGTCGTTCAATCTCTCGAGACTCTTCCAAGAGCTGCTCGACATTGGCTCCAACCCCATAGATCTCATTGATTTTCTCAAGCATAGTTGCAGCTGACCGAGGGTCAGGACGACCTCTCGTTGCATATGTGAGTAGACCAATAGCAGGAGCACCATGCATTTCGAGTTCTGCAAGCAATAATGCGAGCGGACCTGCTACAAACAAGCCTTCTTCAAGTAGAGGTACCTGCCATTTCTCAAGCATGTCCTTGTAGGCAGATGTCGGTACACATCGCATATTTGCGTCATCTTCCTTGAAAGACGCGTCTAAACCTCCAAGGAGGAGAGTTTCTTTGAAATTATTCTCGGCAATCCAATTTGCAAGTTTATCGATGAATCCCCATTGTTCTGATTGGTGTGGTTGAAATCGTGGCACAAGAAACATCATCTTCTTCTTGTCGTAGGAATATAACTCGAATGGTAGAACAAGACGCTCATTTTCCATTGACACGAAGAGAGGAAGCATATCGCTCTTGATGAAGCCCACTCGTTCAGCATCCAAGGTCCGAGTCAGATGAGCGGTACTCAGAAAACCTACCTCGCCTAAACCATGAAATCCACAGATGAAAGTCGAGCCGGGCTTAATCTTGAAGTCCTTTTTTAATATGATTTTGAAAGACGAATCAGTGGTAGCTACGAAAGCCATGACCATTCAAGCCTCAATTCTGATGGCTGATTTCTCAACCACATACTTGCTATGTGTAGAGGTTTGATAGTTCCTTTTGAGACTTTGTATGTGTCTGTATAAGATTGGTATGAGAGAGCTGGTAACACACATTCAAGATAGTCAAATCAAAGAAGAAAAAAATGAGCATTTTTGGAAAAGCTTTGCGGTATTTTGACAAGGTACGCATAAAACTAATAGGATAATATACTATAATCTCATAGCACCATTTGCGCATTTGATGGAGCGGGACTAGTTGAGCACCCTAAGGGAACTGGAACTCCAACAGGTAGCCCCTCGATTGTTGGAGTTGCTTAGACGGCAAGGACTTGCTACACTCACTAGATTCCAGTCTATTTCAGTTCAACAAGGAATTATCAGAGGAAAAAGCCAGCTCCTTGTGACATATGACTATGACGAAGCATATTTGATTGCTGAAATTGGTCTCCTCAACAAAGTTGCCTCGGATCATCGTGCGCGGGCACTAGTTCTTTGTCCCAACCCACATCAAGCAGAGAAACGATTTCGTTCATTGAGTCAGAAATGCCGCCGTCTGGGAATTGAGGCATCAGAGATTATTAGAAGACGAACCGCAATTGCTGAAGGTGCTGGTCCTGGTCGAGTCGTGGTTGCAACATATACTTCGCTTGATATCGCATCACGCGTCAATCCCAATATTGTTGACGGGGTGGCATATGTATTGATTGATCGGCTTGATCTTATTGGACAACCACTAATTGGGCCACGGTTGGAAACAGTTCTCGTGACATTATTGAGCCAAACAAACATCCAGTATGTGGCAATCTGTCCACATCTAGAGGACATGAATGAGCTTGCTAAATGGCTTAGTGCTGATATAGTAGAGGACCCAAAAACCGATGTGAAACTAATTTTCAGTGTTAAAACCTTTGAAGACTCAGAAGATTCGCTTTCAGACTTGACTGAGTTCGTAACCTATCGGCAAGGACAGGTAATGATTCTTTGTGCGAACATAACCACTTGTGAGCAGTTAGCACTGCAACTTGCTGGATTTGAAACTGGTAGTATGGCTACAGCCATCGACTTGAGACTCCCACCTGAACATAGAGATGACCTTAGACTTCTTGCACGTGATGTTGCTGACAAGTATTCGCAGTGTACTACCACTGCAAATCTGAGCAAGTCTATCGCTAGAGGCGTGGGATTCATCCACGAAGGGATTGGAAGGGTTCAGAGAAGGGCACTTTCACAAGCTTGGGAGGAGAACCTTTTGCCTGTAATTATAATGCCAACACGTTTTGCCATTGCCAGCGGGTTGAGAGCAACTGTTGTCTTCCTAATGGGTGTATTCATGCAAGAATTTGGTAAGGAGGTTTCTCAGGAAGATTCGGTCACTATGTTGTCTGAATGGCAGTTGACGGACGTCCTTGAAGCAGCAGGTCGGAGAGGGAAAGATAATGAAGCCTTTGGAATTGTTGTTGTGGATAATGAGTCTGAAAGATTGAGAGTAATAGCGAAGTACTTTGAAAAAGATCGTGAGGGAAATCTGACACCACGACTTGGAGAAATTGATAGTTTAATGGATGAAACTGAGAATGTTCAAGACCTAGTCTTGCGGCAGCTCTGTGGAAAGAAAAAGAAAGACGAGGACCCCTTCTCTGTGATTGATCGCACTTTTTGGGGGAGCAGTAATCTTGTAACAGATATTCGTCAGACTGAGATTCAAGATGAACACTCAGTAGAGAAATTGCTTACTCTTCGTTCTACTAAATCAACGATTTCAAGAGCAAGGGAGATTCCTGATTCAAGTGTAAAATTTGTATCTGTTAGACCAGACAAAATAGAAGGACTTGTTCACAGTGGAAGCAGGGAAATTTGGCATTATGCTACATTGCGGGCAAAAGATGGTGTTTCATGTTCTTGTGAATCATGGAAATATCAAGGTATTAGGAGACATCGACTCTGTAAACATCTGGTAAAATTTGCAAAGTATGCACTTGAAAAGGGAGATACGAAACCCTATGCCGCAGGAGTGATAATGCAAGCGCTCCGTGGACTTGAGGTCTATGATGAATTAGAAGCTGATAGACTCATTATTCGTGACGGTGGAGATACGCGCTGTACAGATTTGGGGAAAGATGTTGCGTTTCTAGGAGTACCAGTAAAAGATGCAAAGAGAGTGATGAGAGCAATTGCTGATGAGAAGAATGATTTGATGACGATTCTGAGAAATGTAGTCCTGACGCGAACATACATTCCAAAGGAAGTTGTTGATCGGGTTTTGAATAAATTGCCTAGAAAGAATATTGAGGAAATTGTTGACAAAAAGGATATGCCAGGTATTGTTGAAAATTGTTTGGAAGAACTTGAGTATGTAAATTCAATTCTGCTAAAACTTTTGGATTCAAAACATAGAGTAAGAAACGAGAGCAAGAAACTAGAAAAGAGCCTACTTTCAATTCTTCAGTCAATGAAGTAACATTTTTACGTAAGCAGATTCGTGGCGACCCAAGTCTTGGGCATCACATGCCACAAGTGGTGGTATAGCAATGAAATTGTTTGAACATGAGGCGAAAGACATCTTTCGAGCTTTCAATATGCCCACCCCATCAGGTGGCGTCGCTAGAACTCCAAAAGAGGCAAAGGAACGCGCGGCGGAGGTGGGAAAACCAGTTGTTGTGAAAGCGATGGTTCTAGCAGGGAAAAGAGGCAAAGCTGGTGGCGTGAAGTTTGCAGATTCTCCGCAGGATGCAGAGATATGCGCTGAAGAGATTCTAAAGATGCGTATTAACGATCTTCCAGTTGAAGCAGTCTTGATTGAAGAGAAGCTAGACATTGAACAGGAGATCTATGCAGGTATAACCATAGACAGGAATGAACGGAAGTATGTTGTCATCGGTAGTGCTTCAGGAGGGATGTCAATCGAAGAGCTTGCCGAAGAGAGTCCAGAGAAGATTATCAAGATGCATGTTGATCCGAGTCTTGGTTTCCAATCTTTTGAAGCTCGTCAGATGGCAATAGATATGGGTTTTAGAGGGAAACACATCAGTCAACTTGGAAGTTTCTTCCTGAAATTGTGGAATATTGTCGAAGCCTATGATGTTGAGCTGACTGAGATTAATCCACTAATCCTCACCAGAGATGGAAGATTCTTTGCCGCAGATGCCAGACTGAATATCGACGACAACTCACTTTTCAGACATAAGGAGATTATTGACAAGCTGAAACGTGAACCTATTGAACAGAATGAACGTGAGAGACTAGCCACAGAGAATGATATGGCATATGTTGAACTCGAGGGGAACATTGCTTGTATCTGTAATGGCGCAGGTCTCACGATGGCGACACTTGATGCTGTGTCCCTATATGGAGGGAAGTCAAGTACTTTTCTGGATCTTGGCGGAGGTGCAGATGCTGAGAGAGTGGAGAAAGGGATTGAAATTGCACTGATGTATCCGAAAGTAAAGGCAATACTGGTCAATATAATGGGCGGAATAACAAGATGCGATGAGGTCGCAAAAGGAATAGTAGCTGCAAGAAATGATGGCGATATCACCACCCCTATGGTTATTCGAATGGTGGGAACAAATGAAGAAGAAGGACAAGAGATTCTCAAGAAAGCTGGAATACCTTTCCTTAAGACGATGGAAGAGGCAGCTTCAAAGGTAGTTGAACTTGCGAAGGAGGCTGTTTAGGTGGCAGTACTTGTTAACAATAACACACGAGTTGTAGTTCAAGGAATAACCGGTACACAAGGAAAATATCACACTATATCAATGCTGAAATATGGCACAAAAATCGTTGCTGGAACATCCCCCGGCAAGTCTGGAGAAGAAATCAATGGCGTACCTGTTTATGATAGCGTCCTTGAAGCAAAAAAGGCGGAAAATGCTAATGCTTCAATAATCTTTGTTCCTGCGCCTTTTGCAGGTGATGCTGCCCTTGAGGCAATTTCTGCAAATCTGAACCCTGTTGTGATAATTACTGAACATGTACCTGTAAAAGATGAAATTCGTGTTATTCATGCTGCAAAACAGAAGGGGATCACTATTATTGGTCCTAACACACCAGGAATAATCACACCTGCGGCAAAACAAAAGGTTGGAATCATGCCAGGTCATGTCTTCGCTGAAGGTGATGTTGGACTTATGTCTCGTAGTGGTACCTTAACCTATGAGATTGCAGCAGGAATGACAAATGCGGGTATTGGGATTTCCACTGCAATAGGTCTTGGAGGTGATCCCTGTGTAGGACTCACCACAATAGAGGCTGTTCGAATGTTCAAGGATGATAAGGACACTAAAGCATTGGTCATCGTTGGTGAAATTGGTGGTGATGCAGAAGAGCGTGCGGCTTTGTATATCCAAAAGGAATACGACTTACCTGTTGTCGGATTTATTGCAGGTAGGACTGCACCTCCAGGGAAACGAATGGGACATGCTGGTGCCATTATCAGTGGAAGTTCAGGGACCGCAGCTGCAAAAATTAAGGCATTGAACGATGCTGGAATTGCTGTAGCAGAGAAACCGAGTGATGTAGCAAAGCTTCTGAATAAGGCTTTGTGAAAAAGGTTCATGAAACATTTTTGTGGAAAGAGCACAAGCTTTTAAAACACAACACAGTTGGAAAGCCGAGCGGGCTAACTAGAGACTACTCTGTTTGCCATAATTGATTAGAGGTCTGAAAGATGCCAGTAGCTGACATCGAGAAACGTAGGCTAGCACAGCACTATCAACTATACAAGTCCATTTGCCGTTATTGTGGAGCCACTAATCCATTAAAGGCAAAGAAGTGTAGAAAATGCAAGAATAAAGACCTCAGACCAAAAAGACGCCAGAAGAAGTAATCCGTCATTAATCAGTGATAGGAATTAGTTTCATTTCACCACCAATAGCCAAGGTTCTCTCTGGAACATCTTTTGTTACAACGGTATTTGCTCCGATTACAGCATTGTCACCAATAGTGATGCCCGGTTTAATGAAGACATTGACACCAATCCATACATTGTCCCCAATAACAATGTCCTCGTCTGTATAAGAGTGAAGATCATTGACCTTTTTTGAGTGCGCTCTAATGTGGACATTGTAGGAGATTTGACAGTTTTGACCAATTTTAACTTTGGAATTTGGACCTGATATTACATAGGCGAAATTAATGTTTGTACCAGCTCCAATTTCGACGTTTCCTCTTATTACACAGTCTTTTCCAATGCTAACATTTGAAAATACATTTTCCTTCTTCATTTTCCGATAATTCTCGGCTTTGGTTACGATGAACGCGCAAATCTTTCCAAGAACCATGATTTGTCACCCTAATTCAAGAGTTCGTATTTTTCTCCTTATTCTTTGAATTTTCGTTTTTAGTATCTTATTGACTAGAAAGGATTTGGATTGTTGTTATAACTCCAGCACTCTTAAATACAGTTGAAATCCAAAACGGTTTTAGAATGGGCCGGTGATCTAGTTGGTTATGATGCCGCCTTCACAAGCAAGTTTCACTTAATTTCGGAAGATTTCTTCTGATTGAATCTTAGCGGAAACCGGCGGAAATCGAGAGTTCGAATCTCTCCCGGCCCACCAGTATTCACCTATCATAGCGTTAGAGTTATAACACAAACATTAGCCGTGCGAACAACAGGTGGACGGATCGACTTGAGCTCTCTTCAAATCATTTCCGGCTCACCATAGTAGAGTAATAGTATGGTGTTTTACAATGCCAAAACAAATCAATGATGTTGAAAAGTTCCTCGAGATGAGCGAGGACGCTGTGGAGTGTCGTGTCAAGAGAGGCAAAGATCAGGTCAAACTCAAGCTCAGAACTCGGGGATACCTCTATACACTCATTGTTGAGCCCCAAAAAGCTGAAGAGATTCTCCAACAGGTCAAGTGCCAAGTGGTTGAGGCACGACCTGGTGCTGGAGAAGCCTAAATCTCAACAGATTCGTTTATCTCTGGAACATGAGCCACGCGATTTCGTTTTTCTAGTCTCTCAGCAAGAGCATCGCAAGACTCAGACTCTCCGTGGACAATGTAAAACTTGGGCTCACCAGGTATTTTCAAGAGCATGTCCAACATACCCCTTGAGTCGGAGTGCGATGACAGATGATGCTGGCGAACATCAGCGGACACTTCAAACAAACGACCATTAGAAAATACCTTCCGCTTCGCCAGTAATTCTTCTCCAGGAGTACCAGGTATTTGGAAACTCACAAGGACAATTGAGTTCTTTGGATTATCATGAACCATCTTAAAATAAAGATGTGATGCGCCACCCTTAAGCATCCCCGCAGGAGAAATAATTACACCACCATTTTTGACAGCATCTGAGCGATCGCGATTATCATTAATGATATGAGTGCGTCCAACTGCACGTTGGAATGCTTGTGGACTTTGAAGATATTCGGGGTGTTTCACAAGAACATCATTTACAGCTCGAGCAAGTCCATCTAGGTAGATGGGATATTTGTACGGAAGACCATGTCGCTCAAGAATACACATTATCTCCTGACTTCGACCTACTGCAAAGGCAGGTATTAGGACAGTCCCGCCTCGTTCCAGTGTTTCAATCACTGTGTCCATAAGAGCGAGTTCGATTTCTTCTCGATTCGGGTTGGTTCGTCGTGCATAGGTGCTCTCAGTAACAACAATATCATGTTTCGGGAGATTCTTTCTTGCTCCAGGATTAAGTTGAGACTCTGTTGCATTAAAGTCGCCTGTAAACAGAATTCTCTTGCCATTTACTCTGATTGAAACCATAGAACTCCCAGGGATATGCCCAGCATTGAACAGAGTCATCTCGAAGTGGTGCCCTAAGGGAACAGTTTCCTCATAGGCGGTTGCTTGGCATTGTCGTTTAACCAAAGC
>JAEORI010000256.1 GCA_016840965.1 Candidatus Thorarchaeota archaeon
GTCTAGAGTCCTCTTTGATACCATTCCAGTAGGGATTGATCCACTTAGCGATAAGAATGTATTAGGCATGGCGACAGGGCTTCTCACAGGATCCATGTTCCCACAGGCCTCAAGACATGTCGTTGCATCTCTTTCACCTTTGACAGATGTGTGGGGTGAGAGTCACGCAGCAGGGTTTTGGGGAGCTGAACTGAAGTTTGCAGGATATGATGCAATCATCTTCACTGGAGCATCCTCGAATCCGGTATATCTTAACATAAAGGACAAAGATGTAGAACTCGTAGACGCTGAGAGTGCAGGCATCTGGGGGAAGGACGTCTTTGAAACCGATGACATCCTCAAGGCAGAACATGGTAAGAGAATTAGGACTCTATCAATTGGCCAAGCTGGTGAGAACCTTGTAAGGTTCGCAGCGGTGATGAATGATAGAGACCGTGCATCTGCACGTTCAGGTCTTGGAGCGGTCATGGGAGCAAAGAAACTGAAGGCAGTCGCTGTGAGAGGCACTGGAAAACTCACCGTTGCTGACCCTGAGAACTATTTGAAACAGATAGATGTGTTTCACAAACGAATGATGGCAAATCCATTCACACCCGGCCGTATAAAGTATGGAACCACAAGTCTTGTGGAACTTATGCAGCATATAGGACGATTGCCAAGCTATAATATGAAACAGGGCGTGTTTGAAGGGTTTGAGAAGATTAGTGGTGACGCCATCAACGAGAAGTATCTTGTGAAAGCTAGAGCGGACTTCTCATGTCTACAGCGATGTGGTAGGTATACCGCAGTGAGAACTGGGCCTTACGCCTATGAAGGTGGCGCGCCTGAGTTCGAAACCCAATCTGCCATGGGGTCTCGGTGCGGAAATGAGAACCTTGAATCAGTACTCTTTGGACATCATCTTTCAAATCAGTATGGGATGGACACCATCTCGCTTGGTGGAACAATATCTTGGGCTATGGAGGCATGGGAAAAAGGTCTTCTGACTGCTGAAGATACTGGTGGCATTGATCTCAGTTGGGGGAATCATGAAACTGTTGTAAACCTGACGCGAATGATTGCAATGAGAGAGGGCTTTGGGGATATACTCGCAGAAGGAAGTGCGAGAGCAGCTAAGAGAATTGGCAGAGGAACTGAGAAGTTCGTCATGGCTGTGAAAAAGCAAGAGATTGCTGGGCAGGAACCGAGAGCCCAAAAGTCCATGGGGCTTGCTGCTGTCACTGCAGCCAGAGGTGCCGATCATCTCTATGCATTCCCAGTTCTTGACGAGGCTGGTTTTGATGATGATATCAGAGAGCGGTTCGGCGAAGAATACCTTCCTGAAATGGCGGACCGCTTGAATCCAAAATACAAGGGAATCATGGTCAAGGAGTGTGAGGACTTCATGGTCATGGTTGAGAGTGTTGGTCTGTGCAAGTATGGGACTCAAATTCCTCCAGAATTCTTCTACGATGATATTGCTCTTGCTCTCAAGATTCATAATGGCCTTGACCTGACTGCAAGAGACCTACAAGTAATTGGTGAGAGAATCGTCAATCTCAATAGATTGTTCAATGCTCGTCTTGGAGTTTCAAGAAAGGATGATTGTTTGCCTGATAGGCTTACAAAGGAAAAAGCTCCTCTAGGGCCCTCAGCGGGCGAAGTTGTCGAGCTAGACATGATGTTAGATGAGTACTATACTGAGAGAGGGTGGGACCTCAAGACAGGGTTGCCTTTGAAAGAAACATTGAAACGACTTGGTCTTAGTAAAGACGCTTAATCACTCACAGGTTGCGCATACATTTGTGATTGTGTCTCTTACACCGTCTACTTTCCGAAGTTCATTGACTACGAAAGAGCTCAATGCCTCCGGAGTTTTAAAGACACACTTGATGAGAAGGTCATATGCCCCATAAATCAGATATGCTTCTTCCACCTGTTCGAGATTACGAACAGCATCCAGAATTGCTCGCGACTTTGTCGACTCGACCTTGGCCATGATGAAGGCAATAATCACTTCTATCTCACCATGCGTTTCTTGAACATTGTTCTTTCTTCTTTACCAAGCATAAAACTGTTGCTAGAAAAAAGAATTCATTGTCTTTTGTTCAATTTCATCTTTTCTGGAGCAGGAAACTTAATAGCAGGGATTTTTCGACGCCGACTCGTTCGAGGAGGCCTCGTGCGTGTCTAACGTCACACCCAAATCAACTGGCATTTCGAAACCAAAAGGGAAACTAAAAAAAACAGGTCAATTCGAACCTCGTATCCTCGCTTTCTGTTGTAATTGGTGCTCATATGCGGGAGCTGACCTCGCAGGCACGAGCAGAATGCAGATGCCACCAAACGTCAGAATCATCCGAGTGAACTGCACTGGTAGGATTGACGTTTCGTTCATTTTGGATGCGTTGTATCAAGGGGCAGATGGCGTGTTGGTTTCTGGCTGTCATCCTGGGGACTGTCACTACACCAGTGGCAACTTGAAGATGGAGGCTCGATACACACTATTAAAGCACCTTTTGAAACAGGCAGGGGTTGATCCAGAACGAGTCCACCTTCAATGGGCTAGCGCAGCAGAGGGGGATGTCTTCACAGCAGGAGTCACAAACATGGTTGAGCGCATCAAGAAGCTGGGACCAAACCCAGCAAGAGAGGGAATATAGACCATGGCAAAGACCAAACGTATCGCACTCGCTCAGCTGACCTCATGTTGGGGTTGCGATCAAGCACTCGTGGATCTTCATCTGAAGCTGGTAGATGTCCTTCCATCTTTGGAAATTGTCTATTGGCCTGCGGTCGCTGACTACAAGCTTCACGACCTGGAAGCACTCCCAAAACATTCGATTCATATCGGTCTCGTTGAGGGAAGTTGTAGAACAGATGAGGATGTTCATCTACTGAAGGTGATGAGGGAAAAAAGCAAGACGCTTGTCGCATGGGGATCCTGCTCCGTGTATGGTGGCATTCAAGGTCTGGCTAATCAATGGGATTTGAGTGAACTACTTGATAGGAAATTCCTTAAGGTAGAAACCATCACAGAGGGGAGAATTCCGAATGAGAATGTGCCTGGATTCACAGAGAGTATCATACCAAATACAGATATTGTCCATGTTGATTTGGTCCTTCCCGGCTGCCCTCCGACCAGCGAGAACACTCTTGATGCTCTATCAGCTCTGTTGAATAACAAACCCTATGATCTCCCGGACAAGACTGTTTGCGACCAATGTCCGATGGAAAGAGAAGAGAAACATATCAAGCAATTCCATAGGACTCATGAGGGAAGAATCAATCCGACAAAGTGCCTCCTTGATCAAGGATACCTATGTTTGGGTTTTGCTACCATAGGTCTATGTGGAGCACAATGTCCAACTAAAGCCACACCATGTAAAGGATGCTTTGGACCACCACCATCAGTCATTGACCACGGTGCAAAGATCATTTCTGCATTGGGGGCAATTTCAGATATGCCCCCAGAAAAGCTCGAGGCATCATTTCCCGACCCAATTGGCTCATTTTATTTCACAGATTATGCATCATCGTACCTCTCGAAGATTCAGAGAAAAATGAAACAAGAGGAATAATGAGCTCATAGAGTGAATTGGAGTCAATCGACATAACTATCTGATGGTTTCTCGTTCTGAATTGATGATGTGATTGAATGAATATCAAAGAGTTGGTGGATAAAGATCATTTCCCATATTGGGGAATCGTTAGTTCGATTATTGGTTTAGTCTTCATTCTCACCCCCCAACTGTTCTATGAGGGGGCTCTAGGTGAACCATATTCAATGTTCACCCATTACATATCAGAACTAGGAGAAGTTGGGGTTTCCGAACTAGCATGGATGTTCAATTTAGGGATGTTTCTAGCTGGTATATTGTTTATCCCATTTATGATTGGATTAGGTTTCTATATTGATAATATAATAAGTAAAATCACCATGTTGATCGGTGTCTTCTCTTGCGTGTCGATTGTGTTTGTTGGAATATATCCAATGAATTATGGCTATGAACATATGATCTCAGCGCTGTCGTTCTTCCTTAGTGGCATGGTGATGACCCTCTTTTGGGCACTAGCAATCCTTGCTCAAAAAGAGGTTAGGGTCCATAAGGGCTTATCTCTCGGGGGCTTCCTGAACATGGCACTTTTCATGCTCTTCCTCTATGGACCTTGGGAGCAGATCGGATTAATAACACCTGATTTCTCGATGAGTGCGGCTCTTGAATGGGCAATATA
>JAEORI010000034.1 GCA_016840965.1 Candidatus Thorarchaeota archaeon
AAGAAAGGCAAGGTTCTTGATAAGCCCATAATTGAGTTCTTTTTGAACGATTCATTGATTACTGAAAACGGAATCACAAGCCTAGGTCTTGCTACTACCGAAATGGTCCAATTTATACAATCTGTGACTCTGTCTGCAAACTACTACCTTACAGGTTTATTACGTCAGCAAGCACTTACACTGGTTGATTTCAAGCTTGAGTTTGGCTCCACTAAAGCTGGACACATTGTAATCGCAGATGAATTATCAGGCGATACGATGAGAATTTGGGACGGGGAGTCGTCTTTGTTGGATAATGATATCTATGAAGAAGATGGGGAGGAACTCATCCAATCTTATAGAAAATTCGTTGCTTCATTAAGTCATTTGAAACCTGAAGAAGTGAAAGAAAAGAAAGAGATGGTTCGAGTTATTGTCAATCCAAAACCAGGAATCAAGAATCCTCCAGGCGAAGCAACAAAGAGAGCATTAGTCAGATTGGGATTTGGAGAAGCCGACGAAGTAACGGTAGGTAAAATATTCAATATTTATCTTCGAGGTCCTGTTACATCGGAAGTTCTTAATCACCTCAAGATTATGAGCATTAAGCTCCTTTCGAATCCTATTTCTGAAAACACAGAGGTGAGTTTTACATAGTGTCAATTGCAGTAATCCGATTTCCTGGAACAAATAATGAAAATGATGTTTTAAGAGCGCTTAGACAAATTCCAGAATCGAATGCGTACCTTGTTCAAAGCAGAAAAGGACTTGCAGGATTAAAAGATGCGGATGGCGTTATTATACCTGGGGGATACTCATATGGGGATTACTTGAGAGCAGGGGCAATTGCATCAATTGAAGTCATTTCTGATGGTATTAGAGACCTAGCAGATGATGGAAAGCCTGTTCTGGGTATAAGCAACGGTTTTCAAATACTTGCTGAAACAGGTCTTTTGCCTGGAGCGCTGTTGCATAATCTTTCAGCCCATTTCATATGTAGATGGGTATATCTTAGGGTCAGCGAGAGCCCTTCAATATTTACTGAGAATCTCGAAACTGCTGTCCTCCGACTACCCATAGCACATGCTGAAGGCAATTATTACTGTCCAAACGAACAGCTTGAAGCATTAAATGATGAGGGGAGAATTCCATTCAGATATTGTGATTCACAAGGAGAAATAACACCTGCTGCAAATCCGAATGGATCTCTTGAAAATATTGCAGGAATTATTAATCAAAGGGGAAATGTACTTGGACTAATGGCACACCCTGAGAGAGCTTCAAGACCTATATTGGGTTCTTCAGATGGATTACATATATTGGAGAACTTTGTGAGGGCAACTCGATGATTACGAAGGAAGAACTCCAGCATGCAACAAAAGTCTTGGGTCGGGAACCCACTGAGACTGAACTAAGAATGCTGGATGTTCTCTGGTCCGAACACTGCAGTTACAAGAGCAGCAAAAGATGGTTCTACTTATTCAAAACAGGGGGAGAAAATGTCGTACTTGGAATTGGAGAAGGCGCTGGACTTGTTGATATCGGCAGTGGATATTACATAGGCGTGTCGATGGAATCTCACAACCATCCAAGCCAAATCGACCCATATAATGGAGCCGCAACCAGTGTAGGTGGTATAATTAGAGATGTCATTTCACAAGGATGCAAAGCTACAGGCCTCATGAATTGCCTTAGGTTTGGAAACCTTGAGAAACCTCATAATGTATACCTCCTAGAGAATGTTGTTAGGGGAATTTCTGATTATGGAAATGGCGTTGGGGTTCCAGTCATTGGTGGTGAAATTGAGTTCGATGAATCGTATGATGATAATTGTCTAGTTAATGTCGTATGTATTGGTTATGTGACACCGAAGAAAGTTATCCGAAGTAGTGCTAAAACGCCAGGACATCAGCTTGTTCTATTTGGTTCAACAACTGGTCGTGATGGTATAGGAGGAGCCAGCTTTGCATCAGAACCTTTTACGGATGAAGAAGAAAAAGACAGAAGTGCAATACAAATCGGAGATCCTCTCGCAAAGAAAGTGTTAATCGATACTTTATCTGAACTCGTTGACGAAGAGCTCCTTGACGGTCTTCAAGATTTAGGAGGAGGTGGAATGGCATCTGCTGCTGGAGAACTTGCAAGAGCAGGAGGAACTGGAGTTGAAATAGACCTTGAGAAAGTTCCACTCAGGGATGATGATATGGACCCTTCAGAGATAATCATATCGGAATCGCAAGAAAGAATGCTCGCAATAGTTGCTCCTGAAAAAATGGAGCGTGTTATCTTATTACTTGAAAAGAATGATACACCATATGCAGTGATCGGATACGTAACAGATGACAAGAATTACACTGCTAAATATAATGGAGAAGTTGTAGCTAAACTCCCAATTAATCTGCTACTAGAAGATATTCCTGTTCCTGAACGGGTTGAGGCAAAAATACCTACTCAAACCGATTCTCTTAGTTGGTTTAAAGAGCCCGAAGATTATAGAGCATCAATACTAAGTCTTCTTGAGTCAATCAATATATGCAGTCGAGAATGGGTATACAGTCAGTATGATCAACATGTTCAAGCAAGTACTGTAGTTGACTTGGGACAAAATGCCGGAGTTTTGGAGTTCCCAAATGGTAGATTACTTGCTTTCACTAGTGATTGCAATTCATTCTGGTGTAAACTAAACCCTCAAACAGGAACTGCGAATTCTGCTGCGGAGTCGCTGAGGAATATAGTATCAATGGGAGCAAAACCGATTTTCATCGCTAATTGCTTAAATTTTGGCAACCCTGAAAGATCTGATTCGTATGCTCAATTTGTTGAATCTGTAAGAGGACTTGGAAGATTTTCTCATGACTTTGAACTTCCTATTATTGCTGGCAATGTTTCTCTCTATAACGAGTCAGTTAAAACTGGACAGAGTAAAAGAATTAATCCAACACCTCAGATAATGATTGGGGGTATTTTCAATCGTGGCTTTACTCCAGTCAGACGAAATCTGGTCACACCATGGGCAAACATATTCTTGGTTGGTGAAACATTCCCGGATTTGAATGGGAGCGAGTATCAGAAAGTAACTCTTGGTGAGGTCAAAGGAGAACCACCAAAATATCAACCAAGTTGGGAGAAACGTTCTATGACCGCTATTCTTGAAGCACATGAACGGGGGCTTATTCGGTCTTGTAACAATGTTGGACGGGGCGGTCTTGCTACTGCACTCATGAAGATGGTAATGAATAGTGAGTATGGATTCAAGTTGAATATAGATTATCTTCCCGGAACTGTAAATAGCCTAGCCCAATCACTCTTTTCCGAAACATCCTCGAGATATGTTGCAGAAGTGACTGAAAGTAATCAAACAGAGTTTCTAAACATTCTCGACAAGCACGGATTGGCCTCATGCGAATTAGGGCTTACTACATCGGAACCTCTCGCTAATTTTGGTAAGTTCGCCATACCTCTTGATGAAGCAAAAGCTATATTCTCACGAGGGCTAAGTAAGTTCTTCGAATGAGCACCCGTGAGCAAAGGAAGTGGATAAAACATAAACTGTGGGGTCTGCTGTATCAATATGTGACGAATCCGATAAAGAAGAAGGTGAACAGTGGCAAAGAGGAATTGAATCTTATATGACCGCTTCCAAAAAAACCGCCAAGTACAATAGAATCATTTTGAAAAAGAAGCAGATAAGAGTACATTTTCTAAAACCACAGACTTAGAAAGGGGACTGCAGTGTCTTGAAGAAAGAGTGGAAATCATGAGAGGAAAACTTGTCTATCCATATTCAGATGCGCTCCTTGAGTACGAATTCAAAATAGATCACCCTCTAAAACCAGATAGATTAAAGCTAACCCATCTTCTATCTAAACAACTTGGTTTGTTAGAACATGCAAAAGAGATTGAACCAACCCTGGCTACACGTGAGGACTTGGAGCTGTTTCACTCCCCGGAATTTATTGATGCAGTCATTGACAGCGGAACTAACAACAATGTCCACCCACGATACGGACTTGGAACTGCGGACAATCCTATTTTTCCCATGATACATGAAACTGGCGCAAGATATGTAGGAGCAACATTAGATTCGATGCGTGCAATCATGGATGGAAACTCAAACGCCTTTTGCATATCAGGAGGACTTCATCATGCACATAGAAATGCGGCTTCTGGTTTTTGTATATACAACGATATAGTAATTGCAATAAATATGCTGAAAAAAAAGAAAAACTGCAAGGTCTTGTATTTTGACTTTGATGCTCATCATGGCGACGGAGTTCAAAATGCATTTTATAGGTCCAATGAAGTATTGACGATTTCAGTTCATCAAACAGGTAAAACGCTTTTTCCGGGAACTGGATTTATTCACGAGACCGGCTTGGCAGAAGGCATCGGATATTCAGTAAATATTCCTTTAATTCCGGGAGCAGGTACACCTGAGCTGATACGAGTGTTTGATGATGTGGTTGTCCCACTCTTCGAGTCATTCAGACCAGACTTGCTTGTTACACAATTGGGAGTCGATGGTCATTATATGGATCCTCTTGCACATCTGACATACACCTCACATGGTTATGAAACAGTAATCCGGAAGCTACTGCATATGTCGTCAGATATTTGTAAACTTGGTTGGCTTGCTCTGGGAGGTGGTGGATACCATCCAGTTAATGTAGCTCGGTTATGGACATTATTTCTTGCACTTATGCTTGATGAGGACATTCCGAATAAAATTCCAGATGAGTTCAAAGAAACATGTACCCAACTAGGCTACCATGACATACCGGAATTCATTAGAGATCAGGAAGAGATTGTGCAAATGTATTTCTCAAGGGACGAGATTAGCCTAGACCTTGAAAGATCGATTCGTAGAGTGAAGGAATTAGTTTTTCCCTATCACGGTCTCTAGTCTAGGTCATCACTAGAAATGGATACTGAGATATCAATCCATTTGCGAATCGTCTTTACCACTAAGTCAGACGCAGCAGCCATTATGATTGAATCAGCATCTTCACTTAGAAGTGATGATGGATCAACGCCTGATTCAGCAACTCTCAGAAGAGATGGATAACAGAGAAATCCGAGACCTTCAACAATGTCCAGAATATCATTTCCAGAAATTTTCAATCTTTTCCCAAGAACTTCATAAGGTATTATTTTGGGATCACTGTCACAGATAGCAATTAGTGTATTATTATCACCAGTAATCACAACATCAGGCTCAATACACTCATCAAATATTGTTGCCTTTCCTCTGTCGAAAACGATCGAATATTCATCATTAGTATCTAAAGTCTTTAGGCAAATAGTGAGGTCTCTGAAAGAATCGGATACAGAACTCATATGTTGCTCAAATTCATCCTCTGTCATTTTGTGAAGATTTTTTGCTCTGTCAATACTAACATTTAGAGCAGCCCTACAACCATCAACGACAGGACCTAGATACTCCATGAGCATGAATTGATCTCTATTGATACTCTGGGAGATATGATGAAGGCTTCTCTCCAGACTCTTTGGTCGATCATTTTCAAACACGCAAATCAGCTCAAAGACGCTAGGTCAGTTTGGTATTTAGAGGTGATGATGATGACAGCTATTCATAACACATGAATAGAAAAGTGACTTTGAGAATTCAGACTAGGGTGTTAAATGACCACTGATATACATACACACCTTGGCATGGGCAGAACTGAAGTTGCAAATGTCAATCTTGATAATTATTTGGAGCACGTAGACATTCTCATATCAAGAATGGATACTTTTGGAATTGATAAAGCAGTCTTAACTCCCCACGAACCAATAGTCAGTACAGATTTGTATTTGCAGGCTACGGAAGTATATCCGGACCGTTTGTTCTCTGCTTGCTCAGTTATACCAAGACCAATAGATATTGCCAAGGAGAAGCTTCATGACTATATTGACAAAGGATGTAGAGCTCTCATCTTAGATGGACTTAACTATCACCCTCAAGACCCTGCGGTTGATGTGCTTGTTAACGAGTCTGTAAAAAAAGACCTACCATTATACCTTCACAATGATGTTATGACTAGTGAAACGATAACATTTTTGGATAGGATTTCCACACTTCATCAGGATGGAAAGTTTGTGGTATTGAATATGGGAGGACTATTTGGATTTCCACAGATTATCCCTCTTATGACTCGGAAAAACATATGGCTTGAATTGTCAACGACCTTCTATAAGCTTGTAGAGTCTCCCCTCCGTGTTTTTCTTGATGCGGTTCTTCAAGATTTTGGAGTGCGAAAACTAGTATTTGGTTCTGGATATCATAGTCAATATCCAGACTTGATGGCAGCTTTGAACATGATAGACCTCAATATAGAAACAAGTAGATTGATCATGAAAGAGAATGCTTGGTTGATTTTAAGGCTAGCATTCTACTAATTATGATAAGACAGCTTGATGCAATAATAACTCTATATCTTCAGACTTTGGAAGACCAATGATTTGTGACTTGCCAATTAAAATCATTGGTAAAGCTACTACATTCAATGACTCCACGAGTTCGGGTTTCTCTTCGACTGAAGTTTCCACAACTTCAATAGGCAGATTGAATCGTCGTAACTTCCTTGCCGCTTCTCGGGCGGCTGAAAGCGCTTCGTTGCAGAATGTACAGGAATTACTTGTAAAGACATTGATTTTTACTGAGTCAGACTCGTTAAAGAAAGCCTCAAGTTGATTTCCCGTTATGATTTCATTTTTCTGTATCATAAACTCACGCTCCAATTGACTAATTAGATATCACAGAGCTATTCAGCGAACACTGGTGGTTTAAGGCGGACATGTTCTGATACAGAGTCAACAGCTCTCAGTGGAATTGCCTCCCATGAGATACGATTCTCTGATGTGTTCCCGCGCTCAACAATAACAAGTGGACCATTGGATTCATCAAACCAGACTTTTTTGACCTTTCCCAATGGAAAACCCCTAAAGTCCGTAACAATTTTCCCTTTTAGTAACCATTTCATCTCGTTGTCTTCCATTGTGCTCAACAAGATGGTTGTCACTTAGACATAGAAGAGCGTGTGTACTACGTGGACTATTCTACCGTAACACTTACTCGGGTTATAAATTGGAGTCCAATTGATGACTGTTATTGATCCTTTTCCTCTTCTTCTCGATTCTCATATCCCCACTCAACAATTGTGTCAGTGTCAGTAGGAAGAAATGAACCTGCAACAAAATATCCAGATATCGCCATAACCAAACCTATGATGTTCATTGCTCCACCCGCAACAATAAACAGTCTAGAGTCACTTAGTTGGTTGAAGCCAAGATCTATCATTCCTGCACCTGCGATTCTATCAACAGTAATCGTATAGTTACCAGGTGGAATATCGATGGTTATGCTCCCTTGAAGTAAAGTTGTATCAGGTGTTTCGACTAGGTTATCTTCGTCAAGTGTCATGTTGGCGACTAGGACTTCGGCTGTGGCATTATTATAAAACACGAAATCGATATTTACTATTGTCGAATTTATGACTCTTAATCCAACTGCAATTTCAAGCTGCGGATAGTATCCATCAAGATCCCAAATTTCAAATGGCCTTTGCTCATGCTCAGTGACTGCGTAGTTAACATAGTGATATGGTGCCATTAGCACGATTGCTCCGCCAATTAGAATTATTGCAGCACCACCGAAGTAGAGAAATGCTTTCTTGCTTAACCAGACACTGCCCATTGATTTCAACCAAAGATTAGACGCGTAGAACAGAATATAGATGTAACGAACCATGTAATGTGAAAGCGAGGTCTTCCGGAATTGACAGATTTTCTTTTACTTGCAGAAGCTTTGGACAGGATTAGCAGGACCAGAAAGAGAACTAAGAAAATCGAACATGCTACAGAATTCCTCCGCGCCCTTCATGCTAACGAGGTTAGTAGAGCTGCTTTGTTTTTGAGTGGGAAAGTATTTGCTGAGAGAGAACAACGGACTCTCAATATATCTTGGAAAGGATTACTTAGTGCTCTCAAGAATGTAGTAAATATAGAGGATCAAGCAATATTCGAGGCATATGAAGGAGATACAGGAGAGGCTGTTGCCAAGATTCTTGAAAATGTGAAGGAGTCACGTCAATTAACTCTATTCTCAGAAACACTATCAATATCTTCAGTCGGACAAACTCTAGATAGAATTGCCGATGCTCAAGGAAAGGGCTCAATAAAGGAGAAGCAATCGCTCCTTACTAGCCTTCTAATGGAAGCCTCTCCACGAGAAGCAAGATACCTCACTGCACTTGTGCTTGAAGATATGAGGACAGGACTTTCAGAGGGATTGCTTGCGGATAGTATAGCTGTAGCATTTGATGTAAATCCTACATTGGTGAGAAGAGCATGGAGCTTCAATGGTGATCTGGGGGAGGTTGCAAGACTTGCATCATTGGGAGGAGAGAAAGCGTTACAAACAGTTTCAATACAGCTAATGCGTGGAGTTAAGCCAATGCTGGCTAGTCCAATTGAAAGCATTGACTCATTATTTGAGAGTTATCCCAAACAATACACGTTTGAATTGAAATTAGATGGTGCAAGAGTACAAATCCACAAGAAAGGAAATGGAGTTTCTATATTTTCAAGAAAGTTGAGCGAGGTCACAGAGAGTCTTCCTGAAATAGTTCGTGCTGTAAGAAAGAGGATTAAAGCAACTGATGTGATTCTCGATGGGGAAGTTCTTGCATTCGATGACGAAGGCAAACCATTCCCTTTTCAGGTAGTTATGAAACGATTTGGTAGAATACGAGACATTGAAGAGGCGTTCAAAGACACAAGTCTTCATCTCATTCTATTCGATGTTTTACTTTTCGACAGGATTCCACTTGTAGATCTCCCTTACTCAGAGAGGAGAAAGAAACTGCAGGAAATTGCTCCCTCAGATATGTTAGTGGAACGAATTGTATCAGATGATACTTCGGAAATCCAGACATTCTTCAAGAGGAGCAAAAAAATGGGTCATGAAGGATTAGTGGCAAAGTCATTAGATTCACCCTATACTCCAGGTATCCGTGGGAAACATTGGTTCAAAATTAAACACACCCTAGATACAATAGACCTAGTGATAGTTGCCGCAGAATGGGGGCATGGTAGACGCAAAGACTGGCTCTCTGATTATCATTTGGCTGTAAGAGATGATGAATCTGGCGAGTTTCTTGTGGTTGGAAAGACATACAAGGGATTTACTGATACTGAGTTTCAAGATATCACACAAAAGCTCCTAGATTTGAAAATTGCTTCTCATCGGCATATTGTAGAGGTAAAACCTCAGATAGTTGTAGAAGTTATTGCATCAGAGGTACAGGAGAGTCCAACCTATGAATCAGGAATGGCACTTCGATTCGCGAGAATTAATTGTATTCGAAACGACAAAGGTCCAATGGATGTATTGACCTTGAAGGAATTGAAGCAAATCTATGACAAACAGTTTCGCTTCAAGGCACGTTAGAGGCAGTTTATATACCATGTATCAGGAACAGTGATGTAGTACAATTAGAATGCAGCCATTGGGTAGGGGGTATGCATTTCTGAGGGCTGAAGGTAAATTCCAAAGACTGTCTAGACTGATTCCAAAGTTTCACTTTTGTTCAATACCTTTGTTTCGAGAGGAACCACTGATAAACTGGACATATACAAATGCCGTGCTTTTCACAGCATATGATGTATATCGCTCTAATGATTTTTGGTTGGATTCCGTTGTGAATTCAGGTCAGACAATGAAGGAAGCACTAATCGATCTTGGTTTTCCAAAAGCGAATTCTCTTGTTATGGACACTGGAGTATTCGAGATGGAAGCAAAGAAAGCAGGTATATCAAGGGACTTAGGAATTGACATAGAAATTGAGTTGACTCAGGAGCAAATATTCGAGGCATATGAATTATCTGGAGCAGATTTTTTTGTTGCACCTGATGAGATTATTTTACCAAGTGATATTCCAGAAGTTATCAATATCAAAAAGGAGTCCATAAAGCAGAATCTTCTAGATCTACTTGATCTTGTTCCACCAACTCGAATCATAGCTGTCATCCAAGGGCATCAGAAAGAGATTGTGGACGATTTTCTTGAGTTCTACAGAAAAAATGGGATTGAGTATTTTGCAGCTGGCGGGATAATTCCATTGTATCATCATGATAAAGAACTTCTCCACCAACATTTGAAATATGTGAGGAAAGCTACGGAGAATGAATGGTTGCATGTTTTTGGTTTACCCAAAATATCCCTACTTGCATACTATCTTCATAAAATCAGGGTTGATAGTGTGGATACATCAGCTCTTACCTATCTTACTGCAGGTAGAAAATATCTTGTTGGTCTTAACCCAAAGCCAGTAAGAGTGGCTAATTTCGAAGACTGTGATTGCCAAGGCTGCAGTAAATTGAGTAAAAATATGTCAACGAGAAGTCCTGAATTCTTCACGAATCTTTACATACATAATATTGAAACTGCTTCAAAAGAAAGTCAAAAAGAAAATCAAATCGAATCAACTAATTCAACGGTTTATAACAAGCGTAGGTTAAAGAAACCAAAAGAAAATCAAAAGCAGCAGTTTCTAAATATACAGGAAATAGAATGGAAGACAGCCGCAGATGCCCTGCAATCAGAGGAACGTAGTGGTTTGGATTAAAAGGACTTTATACAGTGACCGTAGCGTTTATAGGGACAACTGGATGGGGAAGGGAACATAAGCACAGGGGTACCTGACCATGTGGACAGAGATAATGCTAGTACCATTTGTAATTTTAATCGTGATATTCTTTCTATTCTGGATTGTCCATGAAGGTACCAGGTGGCAGAAACACAAATACCTCGGAGGATTTGCCAGATTTGTTCAACATTCTCCCAGAAGAGGCTTTTTCACATTCTTCACGCTATTTATCTTAATAATTCCTGCATGCTTAATGCTAATGACTGGAGTATGGTTGGATTCTCTTGGCACCACTTCTGGACCTCAGAGAGTTGATGTTGTCAATGTAATGTTGGTTATGATCCTTGTCTTGGCGTTTACATTCCCTGTGATGTACAGTTCTCTAGGTACTTGGCGGAATGCTAGACGAGCAGAAGCAGAAATGAAAGTTAAGCCAACAGGAATGTAGACCCAAAAGATAATTGTGGTTAGTCCATTTTACTCTGGACTATCTGATATAGTGTAATATCTGAGTTAGGTCGAGAAAGAATGGCTTTCGTAAAATTGACAGATACTGTCTTTGTGGTTGTTGGAGCAGCGTTTCCAAAATGCAACTCGATTATAATCATTGCTGATGAAGTGGCTGTTGTGGATCCTGGATGTCCAGTTGAAGACCTTCGTGCTTTTTTATTGAGTCAAAATCTACAACGCAAGGATATCGATACGATTATTCTAAGTCATATTCATCCTGATCATATCACACATGCTACCAGGTTGCATCGTCTTTCAAAATGCAGGATTGCAGCGAATGAAATCACAGCACCTCTTTTCAATGACAAGGAAGAAATGAGGCGGTTCCTTGGATTTCACAAAGGAAACCCTGTTCGCAGACTCTGGGAACAGCTCGTAGATGAGCGGATGTATGGGGCACTTGACGAAGGACATGTAGATGAAATAGTAAGTAACGGGGATAAGTTCAGTTTTGGAGAGGTCACTCTGAAAACGCTCTATACACCAGGTCATCTTCCCGATCATATGTGTATCGAGATTCTTGAACCGAATCTTGTTTTCACGTCAGATATTGACATGACAGAATTCGGACCATACTATGGACATCCGAATTCTTCGATTCTTGATTTCAAGGAATCAATCAGAAAACTTCAACACGGGAAGTATAAAGGACTCATTAGCGGACATCTAAAAGATCCACTAGTCGTTGACTATAAAGAACGACTAACAGCTTATTCGAGACAGATTGGATTGCGAGAAGATTTGGTGCTATCAGCTATAACGGATGGTGCTAAATCAATTCCTGAAATCACAGCGAATCCGATCATCTATCCTTCACTTACGAATCCAGTTTTCTTGCAGTTTGAAACATGGATGATTGAGCATCATGTGTCTTCGTTGATAGGAAAAGGACTTGTGAGGGATGATAGGGGAAAACTACAGATTGTTTAATCAATTAATCCACATCCAAATGTCTTCATCAACAATCTTCCATTGAGATTTAATGGACCTACTTTGAAAAGGCTCAATCACAAATATTGAGATGCAAGAATTAATATGATTCATTGAACATAGTAATGTTAATCGAGTAGTGAAAGAGAGTGTATATGCAACACTATAACAATAGAAACAAGAAGTGATCTGATTGATTAGTGATGCTGCAATTATAGACGATCTTATTGAGAGGTTCAGCCTCCCATTATTCATAAGTTTCATTATCAGTGTTCTTCTGCTCGCGTGGTACTGCTCTCAGAGAGAGAGAAAATCTCAAAAAAAGAACAAGATTAGGTATCCAGACTTCGAGATGGATCTAAGAACATTCTATTTTTGATAAACACTCTATATGGACATGCATAATGCAATTCCGCAAATTCTATAAGAGTACTTCAATAAAATAACAATAGTTAAAATTCTTGATGTGAGAGACTTTGACAAACAATCGATTAGCCGGTGAGAAGAGTCCTTATTTGCTTCAACACGCGGAGAATCCTGTTGATTGGTATCCTTGGGGAGATGAAGCTTTTGATGTTGCGGATAGAGAGAATAAACCCATTTTTCTCTCAATAGGGTATAGCACATGTCATTGGTGTCACGTAATGGCTCACGAGTCGTTCGAAGATGAAGAAGTGGCTCGATTAATGAATGAGGCATTCATCAACATCAAAGTAGACAGGGAAGAACGTCCGGATATTGATGGTGTCTACATGGATGTAGCACAGATGATTACCGGACGTGGAGGTTGGCCTCTGACAATAATCATGACGCCAGACAAAAAACCATTCTATGCAGGCACCTACATTCCCAAAGAAAGTCGTTATGGCATGCTGGGAATGAGGGATCTAATACCTCGCCTAAGTGAAATTTGGAAAAAAGATAGGTCAAACATTAATGATGTTATTAAGAAAATTGAGGAGTCACTGACAGAATCCGGTAGCAGCGAAAGCGGAGAGCCACTCACACTTAACGATGTATGGCTTGCGTACACACATTTATCCCAGCGCTTTGATGAGGAAAGAGGTGGTTTTGG
>JAEORI010000257.1 GCA_016840965.1 Candidatus Thorarchaeota archaeon
CCACCAGGTTTCAAAACACGATATGCTTCACGAAACACTTTACCCTTATCGGGAGCCAAGTTAATGACACAATTACTGATTACTACATCGACTGAGTCATCCTCAACTGGCATGTCCTCAATATCTCCAAAGCGAAATTCGACATTCGTGATTCCTAATTCTTCAGCATTTTTCTTTGCTTTCTCGATCATAGCTGGGGGCATATCAACACCAATTACCTTTCCAGTAGCGCCTACTTTCTTACTCGCCACAAACATATCTAAGCCAGCTCCGCTGCCAAGATCAAGAACAACCTCACCATCTTTGAGACTAGCAAGTGCAACAGGATTTCCACACCCAGCAAACGACTCAGTGGCACCTGTCGGCATACCTTCAGTGTCATATCCAAGAGCCTCTGCAAGATTTATCCTTGTGACTTTGACTTCCTGTTTAGGACCACAGCAACTTGAAGATGATTGACTTGGTGCAGGACTACAACTTGCATCACTGCAACTTGGTGTTTGTTGATCTTCAGTCCAAGTCCCTTTCGCTACGCGAGAGTAAGCATCTTTTACTGCCTCCTTTATCTCATCAGGCTTCATTTCACTTACTTTTTTCATTTCTGTCATGCTATCACCACTTTTACTACTCTTGGGAAATTCTAGACAGTCTGTATACTGTCGCTTGAAGATATTTGAGATTGTGATCCACAGCAACCGGATGCAGTCGCCTTATCACTCTTTTTACTTTCCGCTACTCGAAAGTAGGTTTCTCTTACAGCTTTATTGATCTCCTCAGAATTCATTTCACTGACTCTTTTCTCTTCAGTCATATTATCACCAATTTCATCGGGTTTTCTATTGATAAATCATAGTCACCGCATAATGATGGTTGACAAGAGAATCTGGAACTCATTCTATTGCTGTTTCCATATTTCGGATTTGCATTTGGATGATTTCTTTTTTCAGTCATTCAACCACCATCTATATCGGGTGTCCAATATTGGACATCCTATATATACATTTAAATGTATCGGACATCCAATATTATGATATGAGCGACCCTATAGAAACTGAATCTTGTTGTCCACCAGAGTGCTGCGATATGAGAGGACTTCTTACTTTTCAGATTCTTTGGGAACTCGATAAAGAGGAAATGAATGGTCAACAGATAGCAGAGAAGATTGCCTCAAGAAGGGGAACGAAACCAACTCCAGGGACTATTTATCCTGCTTTGAAGGAATTGAAAGAAGGAGGTTTCATCAAGGGTCGAAGAGAGGGCAAACAGATCATTTACCATCTGACACCTGAAGGGAAGAAAGGATTAGCTGATGCTTCCAGATACTTCCTTCAAGCTTTTGGCGACATCGCTGAGGATGTTAAGGTCAAGGTTGTGGTCATCAGACGTGATGACTGTGAGTGCTAGTCCTCAGTGAATATTCAAAAGTAGTCGTATAACTGTTTGAATCAGTAAGAGGTTATACCATAATCCCATCCTATTATTCTATTCATCGATAATTGTTAATCTCGTTCCATCTTGTTCCTTCTTTTGATATTGGAATGGTGAGGTGCTAAGCTTTCATAGCAAGCAATCAGAGTAATTGTTGAATCTTAATCTTCGATCGAAGAATTGGATTTCGAATCAATTGATTCTCTTAGTTCGTTTCATGCCCAGGATGCCTAGAATTGCAATAATTTCAAAAACAATTCCAAAAATGAGAAATGAAGTTAGAGAATATGTAATTGGTTCGGGAGATGTTTCATAAAGATGGTTCATAATATTACTCGCTGATAGGATTCCCTCGTGTGTTGCGTAATTTGGATCACCAATCCCAGGATTTCGAATAGTATTCACTTTGACTAGAATTCCATATTGAGAATCATAGCACAGTGTCCAGGTATAATCCCAATCATTTGTATCGACAAACTCAGCTCTCGCAATCCAACATCTGATTGATTTTTCACCAATTGCTATGCTCTCTTGTCTTTTGATTTGATATACATGAGTATGTTCCCCTAAAGATGGGATTGTTATGTTATCGCCAGCGTTCCAGTTTGAAGTGTCAATCCAGAGTGGGTACATCCATCTTGATACTGTTCTATTGAGTTCAGTATCATAGTACTCATAAACCCATGAGGGTAGGAACAAAGTATACGAGGTGAATTCCCTAGGATCGTTTTGATTATATCCGTAATCTAGTCTGATACTGGTATTATGTATATCCGCCCATTGAACAACATAAAAAGTATCACTCCAAGTCTGTGTTATACTTGGCGTTGAGTAGTAAATGGTTTCCTTATCGTATCTAAGAATCAAACCTATTGGAAAATCAGGCAAGATAGAATTCAACGCGACATCGAATCCTAAAGGCATCATGAACACTGTAATAATCAGGATACTAACGAATACTGTTGAATACCACTTCAAATTGATACGCCCAACTCCATGTGATGTATATGCCTCGAAGGTGATAACTCTTTCCAGACCTATCAATTTGATAAAGCAGAATCTTCAGTTATTTCATTATGACCTTCGATGCTTATTCTCATCCTAAACCTCTTTCAGTTCATTCAGTGCATCCATAGGAGTTGTCCTGTCACAATTCATATGTTCAATCCTCTCAATAATTGGGGCTTTAATTCTTGCATCAAGATTTGTAGCAGTATTTTTTTATAAACACAGAATCATCATTTTGACTATGAACAAGCTCAAAAAAGAGTTGTCACCAGAACAACTTGAAGAATTACTAAGAGTATTGCAAGTTCGTTTTGAGAATAACATGAACCGACATAAAGGTCTTGAATGGGCTAGAATACAGGCAAAGCTGGAAGCTAATAGTGAAAAACTCTGGTCACTCAATGAAATGGAAAGAACTGGTGGTGAACCAGATGTTGTGGGTTATGATAAAAAGACGGGCGAATACATTTTTTATGACTGCTCAGCGGAAACTCCTCAAGGCCGCAGAAATGTTTGCTACGATGGTGTAGCGCAGGAAGAAAGGGAAAAGAAAGGAGTGCATCCAGAAGGCAACGCTATTGATATGGCATCTGCCATGGGCATAGAGCTTCTAACGGAAGAACAGTATCGAGAGTTGCAGAAACTTGGAGAGTTCGATACAAAGACATCAAGTTGGGTGAAGACACCTTCTGCTATCAGAAAACTCGGAGGCGCCATCTTTTGTGATCGCCGCTACGATAATGTCTTCCTGTATCATAACAGTGCCCCTTCTTTCTATGGAGTTAGGGGATTTCGTGGTTCAATAAAGGTCTAAACTAAACTTTGAGGGTTACGATTTCTTTGAGTGTCGAGTGACCTTCTCTTTATGAATTAGAAGAGTATCAATGTCGCTTGGTTATGACATTCCGACTCATTGTCCCTCTTCTTTCCTTTGGCACTTATTTCTAGCTCATCCATTGCTCACATTTAAAAGGAGATTATATAGAAATCAGATGTCCCTTATATACTATATAAAGGCAAAAGAGAAGGCAGGTTAGAGTAGATGCCACGTCCACAGCCAAAGACAAAGATAGAGAATGTTGTAGCTTCCGTGATTTTGAATCAACGACTTGACCTCGATGAGATAGCGGCAACTATGCCAAATGTTGAATTCGATCCGGAACAATTCCCCGGTCTGGTGTACCGCCTGAAAAAACCAAAGACAGCTACCCTGATATTCAATTCAGGAAAGATGGTCTGCACCGGGGCAAAAAGCGAGAAAGAAGCCAAGCGAGCAGTTCACAAGATTGTGAAGAACATCAAGGAAGCTGGTATTGAAATTACTGGCAAGCCAATCATTGTTGTTCAGAACATTGTTGCCAGCGCAAGTCTAGGAGCAGAACTCAACCTCGAATTGGCAGCTATGAAGCTTGAGAACACACTTTACGAACCAGAGCAATTCCCTGGTCTCATCTATAGGATGAGAGACCCAAAGGTGGTCATTCTATTGTTCGGTTCAGGAAAGCTCGTCATCACAGGTGCCAAATTTGAGCCTCAGATTGATGAGGCGGCTGAGAAGGTGATGGATCGTCTCCTAGAGCTTGGAGTCATGAGAATCCCAGAGGGCGAAGATTGGGGTCTCGAAGACTACGAAGAAGAAGACTGGTAGACAAAAAATATGTTCCCAGACTTTTACATCTGGGAACATTCACTATTTTTTAACTTGGTTTATCGAAACAATTATGCCAGACTAAATTAAAGAGGTTTGGAGAGCCCGAGGACGGCCGGGAGAGAATAGTCCAAAGCCTCAGGCTCTCCTAGTGCTCAAAGACTGTCGGGACCGAATGTGGAATCGATACAAGCGGGGTAAGATGAAATCTTAAGGTGTGACACCCACGACCAGTAGGAATAGAAAGATGAAGAGTAAGAACATGAAAGCACTTACTTTCAGTAATGTGACGAGAAGGTCATCTACACTCATGATCTGAAGTACTGAACTGGGATAAGCTTCTGTCCTTTTCTTCATTTTTTCTCTCAATAGAGCATATTCCTCCGTGAGGTCCAACTTGACGAAATGGATTGCCAGTAATCGGTGAGGTCTCGAGTTGATAGACGGTAGTAATAGGCAGGCGATCGAAGGCATGTATCGCACGGGCTTTGTTTCCAATAGTACAACTTACTCAGATGATGACAACAGTTGAAACATCCCTTTATGACAGGTTCGTGCGGTCTAGTTTTATTTCGATTCTTAAATCCGCGTGAAAACCTACGTTTTTGGGGATATTCTGGAGTTATTTCCTTCATAACAGCTGGGCTGCCTTCACTTACCATGCCTATGTATACCTCCGTATACATCCTGTATACGAACGGTTATATACTTGTCTATTAAAGAGCCAAGAGAACAGGCGTCAGGATGAGTAGCAAAATGGTTGACACAATGGTTCGAATTCCGAAAGCTCTCCAAGACCGTTTTGAAAAACTGGATGTCAGAGACTCATGGAAATCATTTCCAGCTTTTGTGAGAGAAGCAGTAAGGCAATCTCTGGATAAGTATGAAACTCAAGAAAGGAATGCAAAACATTGAGAGAAGCGACCTCCTTGTTAGGCCTTATTTCTTTGACTTCTTGAGCTTCTCCTTTTTCTTCGTGATAGTTGTCTTCTTCTTATCAGATGACTTGATTGCAGTCTTACTTTTTGACTTGATACTCTTTTGAGTGGAAACTATCTCTCTGTTTGCAGCTTGGGCATAAAGCTCAACAGTCGCAGCTCTTTCTTCATCATAAACAGAACCGAGTCGCTTAATTTCCTGAATTCGTTCTTTACGAATCATTTTTGCCCCCATCCGTGTGGCTAATTTTAGAATTCGAACTGTCGATCGCTTCTGCATTGCTTCATTAAACATGATGACAGGTAGAATAAATGTCATGACAAAAAATGGAAGGCCTATTGTCCATAGTGTCCCACTTGTTACTTGATATAAAATCTGTTCAGGTGTAAAAATCACTCCTTCTAGCCATGGGAGAATCAAAGGTTCATAGAAATGATTCAAGAACATAGTTATCGGAAAAGCTAAGAGCGCATACCCTCCAAGCATGTTTGCTATCCAACGACCAACTCCCTGAGTATCAGGGCATTGCCGTAAATTCAGTCTATCAGACTTCAAGTGGGTGACTACACCTGCATCATTCAAAACCCATGTTGGCATAAAGAGTAGTAGAGCTATTGGTACAGCAAGTAAAGCACTCATGAGTGATACGACTATGGGAAACAGTGGAGCAAGCTCTGGGCCAAGTTCAGTGACCGCGTCAAAACTAGGACCAAAAAGATAGATTCTGAGTGGAGCACGGAATAATTCAGCAGATGCAACAGCAAAAAGTGCGGGAGCAGCTGCTCGACGGACTATTTGCGCACCTCCAAAATCCCTGCCGATGTTCATGATGTTCAATTCATATCTAGTTGATTTTATGATTTTAGTGGCAATCAAGAGAATTACTGCGATGGGAACAGCAAATATGTAATACTCGAGAAATAGAATTGGGAAGGCTATGATCATTATCGTAACGATATCAGTTCCCAAATTGGTCGATAAAGTATCAGGGATTAGAGGAGTTGAGGGCATTCCTTGAGTGATAATGAAAATCAATTGAAGTATCACAATCATTCCTAGAGAGAACATTAGGACTGGAGTAGCAAAACGTCCAACACCCATTGTAATTACCGGCGTTTGTTGCTTACACTAGTACATGTTAATTTTTTGGATTTTTGAAGGACATACTTTCTGACCTAAAAGAGACCCATCATTTGCCATAAAGGTGGAATACACATGACAAGGATTATCATTGCAGCTATGAATGCGATGATTCTGCCATTTGATATCTTTACTGTGTCATTCAACGGACCAGGATGGTCCCCACCTGATGATAGCGCGAGTATTAAAATCGCCATCAAATAGTACCCTGTAAGCAACATTATCAAAAGGGCAACCCAACCGATTTGTTTGTGCCATCTGGGTCCAACAATTGCTCGCAATGCATGACCACCATCCAATTGTGCAATTGGAAACAGATTCAAGGCTGTCACCAACATACCTACCCAAGCCGCAAAAGCAATGGGATGCATATACAATGTTCCACCAGCAGGAACGAAGTCTGTAAAGATATAACCAATCAGCGTGAAAAGAAGAGGTGTGGCAAGTTCCCCAGACATACCTGGAAAAGTCTCATTAATGGCAATTAGCTCTTGCGCAGTAACCGGCACCGACATCAGGTACCCTACGAACAGTACCACTAGAGTGACTGCAAAGCCAGCTAGAGGACCTGCTAAACCCATGTCGATAAGCTCTTCTCTATTGTTTGGAGGACTCTTTTGGGAAATGAATGCTCCAAAGGTACCACCTATTTGGGGAAGACCAGGGATGAAGTAAGGAAGAGACGCCTCAATCCCTTTTCGTTTACACATTAGATAGTGACCCATCTCATGAGTGAAGATTATGCCCATGAGGGCTAACATGAACGTGATTGTAACATACGCAATGTCGAAATATGAATAACCACCAGGGTAGAAGAGAGTTAAGAAAACTGGACTTGTAGCTTGAAGAAGTCCTCCAATTGCAATAGTTGCCAAGGTTGTCACAAATAGGGCATAGTTAATCCTCGTATTACTAGGGCCCGGCTTTTGAATTGGAACAAACCTGATGAAGTACTCACCTTCTTTTTTGTCCCTCCATCGCACAAGCGGCCAAACTTTGAGAGGTTTTGTCAAATTCGTTAGCTCTTTGAAGACTAGATCTTGTTTTTCATTGGTTTCAACAACACCAGCTGGCCAGCGAACAATAAATGTAGGCATACCAAATTCAAGAACACTTGTTATGATTTCAAAGTGTAGTGAAAGAATGTCATTCAATTCAGCAAATGTCGGATATGTTATGACACTGCTTGAGTCATCATCGAAAGCCACTGTGGGTTTATCTCCCAGTCGTCAAGACTATTGGCTAATTTTGTTCGTACCAATTTAAGAATATCCGCTTAGGCAGGGAATTTCTTAGAGATGAAGTGAGTTTGCCAAATTATAGGCATCATGTACTACATCGAGAAGGTTCATTGATTCTTTTACCGATCCAACCTTTTCTATTCGAAGACTTGTTTTTGATAATCGTTTTAATATACGATCATTAGGTTGTGGACTTGTAGCTAAAACAATAGTTTTCATGTCCATCTGTTTATATCGACCTTCAATGAGTAATGAAATATAATCCGTATCAATCTCTGTCACATGAGTATTGACATGAGTATGAATTCCTTTTTCCTTGAGACTCTTTAGAATGACCCATCTTGTTGTTCTGCTGAGATCAACTCCCAGAGCTTCATCAGACTCAAAGATATGCACTGATTTTGCCCTTGATGCAAGATAGAGTCCAGTATAACAGCCTAAAGCACCTCCACCTACTATACCGACCGTGCCTAGGTTGTCTAATCCAAAGGATATTACATCATATGCGGACGTTACATGAGCCATCTCTACACCATCGATGGGTGGTGCTCCTGCAACTGTACCAGCAGCAACAATAACACAATCTAATTCTAAGTCGATGAGTTTATCGACTGTTGCTTGTTCATTAAGTCGGATATCAACGCCGAGTTTCTTGAGCTCGCGTTCCATGTATGTCACATATGCAGCAAATTCGCCCCTTCCTGGGACTTTAGCGGCAAGATTAAGTAATCCTCCAAGTCGATTACTTTGTTCAAAGAGAGTGACATCAAAACCTCTTAATCGAAGTACACGAGCGCTCTCCATTCCTGCAGCTCCACCACCAACAACAACAATTCTTCCACTTCCTAGAGGACCTAACCTTCGCGTGTTTTCATATCCTGCAAGCGGATTAAGAGTGCACATGACAGGCTCAATCATGAAGACTTTGTCTAAACAGCCTTGATTGCAAGCAATACAAGGAAGAATATCTGTATACAGCCCTTGACGCGCCTTGGTAGGAAGCGCTGGGTCTGCAAGTAAACTTCGTGACATACCAATAAGTTGGACTCTACCTCTTGATAGGATGCGCTCTGCAAGCTTTACACTATTGATACGATTGCATGCAACCACTGGAACATCTACAACACTAGCAATCCCTTCAGCCAAATAGGTGTACCCACCTCTAGGAACATTCATGGTTATCTGAGGGACTCGAGTTTCGTGCCAACCTCCAGTTATATTCAAGCAATCTACGCCTGCTTTGACAAGTTTGGGAGCAAGTATTTTGTTATCTTCAAGAGTAAGACCTTCAGGTACAAAGTCTTCTCCACTCATCCGGTATATAATAGGAAACTTAGGGCCCACAGCCATTCTCACATGCTCAATAATCTCAAGAGGGAATCTTGATCGAGATTCGAAATCGCCTCCGTATGCATCTTTCCTTTTATTCGTCGCTTTTGCTAGAAACTGATTGATAAGATATCCTGCGGATCCGATAATCTCAACTGCATCAAATCCCGCCTCTTTAGCCCTCCCTGCAGCGGCACCAAAATTCTCTATCGTTTTGATAATCTCTTCCAATGTCAGTGCCCGTGGAGTTTCTCGCGTTAGGCGACATTTCACCTCCGATGATGAAACCGCTTTTTTTCCCAATACAATGGAATGTGCATACCGTCCTGCATGATAGAGTTGTGCAGCTACTGGGACTTCATATGTGTGAATGGTATCTGTGAGTTTTCGTAAACCATCTATGTGCTCATCCTTACTGATACCAATCATTGTTGGGGTGCTCATCCCAAGATGTTCTGTATAGCAACCTCCAACAATGATCAAACCAGGTTGATGCTTTGCACGTTCTCGATAAAACTCCACAAGTCTGTCGTTGACCATCCCATCTTCTTCACAATAGCCAAGATGTGTTGCCAACATCACCAAGTGGTTATCTAGCTTAAGATCCTTTATTCGTGTAGGCTCCCAGAGATTCATGCAAATCCATCATCCATAGAATTGAAACCAATGATTCAATGTACGCTCAGCGAATCGCTCAGCTCCGTTTGCGATTTCTTGAGGAATCATGCCCTCATTGATGAACTCCTCGACGCTCATCCCTGAACTTGTTGCATCTTCAACATTAGCTCTCAAGTCCATTAGTGCCTGCATATACTCCTCCAACTCAGCCAGATCGCACACAGGACCATGTCCGGGAATGATTGTTTCAATGCCAAGGTTAAGGATCTCTTCCAGAGCCATTATCCATCTATCAGGATCACAGGTTGGGTCTCCACCATATGGAAACTGGCCGCTGAACACTAAATCCCCGATGAATATTACTTGATGTGGGTGTGAAATAATTGTGGAAGAACCTGCTGTGTGTCCTCCCAGAAGTTTTACTGAAATCTCTTCGTTATTACCAATGAAAATGTAGGTCTTGAAAACCACATCAGGTAAACGTATCGAAAGATCATGAAGTGCGTGCCATAAGTCAGGCCGTTCATCCTTAGTGTCAGCATAGCTCTTCTTAAGGCTTTCAACTTTCCAATCACCCTTCAGATTCTCTTCACATTGTTTCCTTGTTGGTGCAGACGCAATAAGACTCACAGGTTCGAAAGCTTGGGCACCGAATACATGATCGCTATGAGAATGTGTGAATATGAGTTTTAGAATAGGTAGACTAGTTTCTTTTACCAAGAAGTCTTTTGCTTCACGGCTTTTGGTGTGAATCATACCTGCATCAATCATGACAACCTCATCTTCTAGAACAATTGCACCATAATTACCACCATTGGTACCATCTGTGTCAACAAATATTCCATCCACAAGGTTTCGGAGAGTCATGGATAGAAGCAGTCCGACCTTGCAGATATAGTTGTCCACTTCCTGATTAGGATTCAAGAGTCCGCAGAATGCCTTCAAGTGCTCCTTCAGGACCTTTGAATTCACGTACCCTGAACGCAACTCCTAATCGATCAGCAATCCCCCTGCAGGCTTCAATATCAACACCTGGAATGTCTACTGCTGACAGCTCGACTTTCAATAATGGCTTGCATTCTTCAACAAAATCGAGAATTGATTCAAAGGCACCTCTTCCGAATTTGGGTTTGCATAACCGAAAATATGTATCAGGATCTTGTGCATTAAGAGAGATTTGGATACGACTCAAACCAGCTTCTGCGAGCTCATCTGCAACATCACGTGAGGGATACAATAAGTGTGCTTGTCCATCAGTGTTCATTCTAATTGGGACGTCAGTCAGTTGTTTGAGCTTTCTGATTGCAGCTATAACTGCATCAAGGTTGAGTAGTGGTTCGCCAAAACCAACAATCGCAACATCATCAAATTTTGAGTCCCAGCTTTCCTCAATCGCTTTCACGAGTTCCTGAGGACTTGGATCTTCCTTAAGAACCAAATTAAAACCAAATACACCCTCGCCGAACTGTCTTACACAGAACAAACATTCGTTCACACACTGAGATGTCGGGTTGATGTAGAAACTATTCCCACGCCAATATGTCAGATTGCCTTTTGACATCAGGACAACACATCTTTCAATGATGCTGAATCATCAACTGCTATAGCATTCAAGCTTACTCACATTTAACCTTCTCTAATTTGATATCAAATCTTTTATTTCATCAAGCTTCAAGGATAACCTGGCAGGGATATGTCTTTATTGAGAAGAAAGGTTTCAAGGGATAGAGCAATTGATGCACTTCTTGTTATTGGAATCATTGTATCTGCTTCTATAATTATTGTACCATACCTACTGCCCAGACTCTTTCCAGAAACAACATTGCGAATTCTGGCACGTTATGATATTTCAATATTAAACGAGATTGAGCAATCCTTTCTTAGCAGTACCTATGCAGAAGAAAGCAACATAATTGATATCGAGTGGGAATCGATTGATGCTAGTCTTTGGGATTATTACGCTCGTTCGGGAGAAATAGACTTGATTCTAGGTGACTTGCCATTACTTGACTGGCTTGATAAGACATACTCACTTAGACCGATAACAAGCGCAGCAATTGACGGAGTTACCCCAACGATATCAGGAGTGTCCATGAAGAGGTATTCTGATATGCTACCAATCTGGTGTGCTTATGCAATCAGAGTTACCACATTTGAATTGTTTATCAATGAAGCCCTTCTTCAGACATACAATCTATCAATTCCGGAAACAGTCGAAGATCTTGCATCTTCTGATTTTTGTCCAAGTGGAACGAATGAGCCACTGATTGGATTGGTTGTTCCAGAGCAACTTTCTATTGACCATCAGTTCCAACATGTTGTCACCAAGAAACTAGGGTGGATGAATGGTCTTCAGAATCTAACACTCATATACGCTAATTCACGATTTTACGAAGACGATGAAGATGCTGTAAATGCTCTTCTTAATTATGAAACCGCAATAGCACTAACGATCTTCGATGGTCAAGCATATGAAACCCCACTATCGCCTTTTCGGAGATGTCATTTACAGAACATGATAGTTGTGCAACCGGAGCTGATTGCGATAGCAGATGGCACCAGACAACAATCCCAATCTGAGGTTTTCATAGATTATTTGCTTTCACCAGAAGGTCAATCACTTTGGACATATTACGAGTCTGATAGATTACCCGTTCGTCGTGAAGCTTTCGAATATGGGGGAGGATTTAACATGAACAAGTATGAGGAATTTAATTGGACCATGAGATCTGGAGGACCTGGCGTATCAGAATGGTTGTCATCAGAATCTTTTGCTCTCTGGTATTATTTCAATTCTACTGTGTTTTCATCTTTGAACAATCTAACCTTAACTTGGAAGAATGTTGTCAATGCGAGAATGAACAATTCAATAGATTTCATTCAATTCAAACAGTTAAGAGAGTGCCTTGGTGAACCTCTTACGATTATTGACCCTATTTCACATTTGAACGAGAGCTTCACAAATAGCTATGCTCTTAGTATCCTGGATGAATTATACAATGTTGATTTCTTGGTTGAAGTCATACGATTATGGAGAGTTGCTGCTAATCAGAGATATGAGATGGTTCTTAATATGCTCTCAGCTATAATATAGACAATACAAATGCTATCTGCGTGTCCTCTCATATCAAAAGCAAATAAAAGATGAAGTACCACACGATAGTTAGCTGAATGCCCACAGTAAAGTCAAGACAGCAGTGACAAGGGTCATCAATATAGCGACAACTAAGCCATACCGGATCACATCACCCTCGATACCAATCTCATCTATGACAGCTGCAGCATTCTGTATCTTTGCTGGACTTAGCACGCTTGCTAGCCCGCCGCCGATTCCATTTGATGCAGCCACAACAACTGCATTTGCTCCGATACTCATACTGGCTTGATAGTGGTAATTAGTGAACATTGCGATGGCGGATGTTTCAGAACCTGAGATAAAGCCAGCTAGTAGGCCAAGGAAAGCAGCAGTCAGGGGATATGCTGTGCCAAGAGCAGTTGATGTCAATGAAGCCAGTAGATAGACCATGTTATTGGTTGGATCTACAGGAAATATCCAAATCCCGTTTATATCAGGAATAAACCCGCTGAAGTTCATTACCTCAGCCATAGCAAAAAAGATGGCAGCAGCAAGTACGGGTCGAGGAGCACGTTTAATGAATTTTGCATATGTGTTCCTAAGCACCTGTTTATCGTTTTTGAAGAATGGCATGGAAATTAGTGTTGCAATCAACATGAGAGTATAAGCTTGCCAGAGGAATTTTGTACTGATACTTAAATTCCGAATGGTAAGATCAGCTGTTTGATATTGACCAAAAGTAGCCACATAATCAAGTGTGCTTGCCAACAGAATCCTGATTGGATCCACAAGAGTTGTAACTAATGAGAGAATTACGAGAATGACCCAGGGGATACTGGCACGCCAGAGGTTCATTGTTCTTTCAGTTTCCAAATCTTTCTCATTAAGTTGAGTTCTATCCATGAAGGGTTTCTTTGAAATCTTATTAAATACAAACAAGACTCCAAGAACAGCTGCACCAGCTATAACATTAGTAAGACGCGTTAAGTTGACAATCTCTAGATTACAGATAATTGCAGTAAGTCCTGCAGTCACACCAGCTATTATAGCAACTGAAAGTCCTTGTCTATCAAATAACAACTTCTTTCCTCCAGCAATCCAAAGCATTGCTATTGCTATTCCTACTGAAACAATTGGCATATATGAAGCAAAGACTGAGCCAGCAAACCAAAGGTCCATTGGACTTCCAGACACGCCAGAATAGACATCAGCAAAGACTTGAGCAGGAACACCAAGGAGGGCATATGTTGTAAGAGGGTCATATCCAATAGAAGGAAGTGCAACAGAAACTAACGGAGAGAAACCGAGAGCTAGCATAACTGGAGGTAGCATAGAAACAGGTGTAGCCCCTATTCCAACCAAGAAGAGCCCAAGTCCGAAGCTTATTATCAAAATTTGCATAGAACGATTTCCCCCACCCAGAGTCTTAAAGAAAACAATTAGTCTCTGTAGAGCACCAGTTTCTTGCATATAGGTCATCATTAGAATTGATGTTGCCACCATCAATGAGATAGGAAAAGATCGAACAATTCCTGCTAAACTTGCTATAATGACTACTCCAACATCTGTTTGAAAGGCAAAAACTGCAATCACAACGGTGGTTATCCACACTACGACACCGGTAGTATCAGCCGCTTTCTTGAAGTAAACAAGAAGTAATAGTGCTAGAATTATAGGTAGAATAATTAGAATGAAACCCAATGCTGAATCCATGGATCATGTCCTCCTCTTAAGTAGTCCATTATCAAAATACCAGTCTATTGCTCTCTGGAGACCCTCAATCATCGTGACTTTTGGAGACCATCCAAGAAGGCGCTTTGCTTTTTCGTTAGAATAAACACGATTTGAAAACATTATGTCAACAGACTTTCCGTGCCAGAAGAAGGTCATCTTCATTCTATTCTTGAAGGGACTCAGCACAGTCATGCCAAGTTTTGCAGCAGTTTTTGGAACACGTAGACGAGGTGGCTTAACACCAAGACGTTCTGTCACGACTTGAACAAATGTATCCCAACTAATAGGATCATCTGGACAAAGGATAATTGTGTTGTTAAGAATCGCCATTGGCGTTAGGGCAGCCACGAATCCGGATACGACATCGTCAATATGTGTATACATAAATTCTGCACTCAAATCACTAGGTAAGGCGAATACTTTACCATCATTTAATTCATGAATAACTTGGTACATTACATAGAGATCGCCTTCTCCCATAACTCCAGTCGGACGTAAAATAACATGTGCCAATCCTGTTTCTTCTGTTATCTCACGAATTGCTCTTTCAGCTTCTCCCTTGCTTTCGCCATAACTAAAATCTGGTCTTAACTCAGTATCTTCAGTCCCAGGTGGAAATCTAATTGCACCCATAGATTCAGTCGATGAACAATAGATGAATCGTTCAACCTCTGTTCCCACACATGCGTTCATCAAATTCTTTGTACCTTCGACATTCACTCTGAACATGAGTTCTTCGTCACTAGGATAGAAGTCAAAATATGCAGCAAAATGATAAACCACTTGAATTCCTTTGACTGCATTCTCAAGACTAGGGATATCAAACAAATCTGCTTCTCTAATCTCAATATTTTTGGAGAGTCCCTCAGTGTTGCTGGATGCTCGAACAAGGACCACGACATCATGACCTTCTTCAAGAAGCTTGGAAACAACTCGCTTGCCTATATAGCCAGTTGCTCCCGTTACTAGAATTTTCACTGGACTCACCTTCAATTTTAGCTCAAACGGTCCTTCATTTATCTGTATCTCATCATGTCAGCCAAAAGTAATATTCGTTCACGTTAAGGAATAATTAGAGTGAATCGGTGGGAGATTATTGGAACCGGAAGGTCATGAGGAAATCCGAGTATCACCTGAAGCTCCTGAAGAGGATACTTCAGCTGGATGGTTCCGTCTCGGATGTTCTCTCGCAACAAAAGGCAAACTAGTTGAAGCAGAAAGAGCGCTCAAGATAGCTGTAGATATGCAGGAAGAGAATTCATTTGCTTGGTCCATTTTAAGTGCAGTTCTATTATCCCAAGGTCGTGAAACTGATGCTGAAAAAGCTGGAAAAATGGCTTTAGATCAGTGTCCAGATTTGAAGATAACTTGGCCAAAACTTCGGAGTATTATTACCTCGCAAGCAATACAGAAGGGAAAGGATTGGAAGAGTCCAAGAAAAATTCGGATTGATGCAACCGATAAGAGTGATTGGGCTCTAATCGTCAAAAAACTTGCAGTAACTATCGAAGAATCATTGGACAAGATTGAAAGTCATGATGAAGAGGATGAACCTTCAGAATCGTTAGAAGCTATTGTTGCTTTGGGTACGGTCAATAATAGTAAAAGCGAATCAATAGAATCTGAAATTCATATTGACAAAACCGATGATAAAACCCGACAAAAATCAGCTGAGTTTTGGTTTAGTACTGCGAGAGTTCATTTGAATAAACATGAGTTTGATAAAGCAGAGCAAGCATTTGAGAGAGGATTAGCACTCGATCCTGAGAATGGTGATGCATTGATTCACGTTGGAACGCTCCTAATGAAAAGAGAAGTTTATGACAGAGCAGAAGAAGCTCTTAGAAAAGCAGTGAAATATTCGCCTGAGAGTTCAGAAGCTTGGCTTCAATTAGGGATATGCCTACAAGCTCAAGACAAATGGCAAGAATCCTCAGAAATTTTGAAGATTGCTAGTGAGAAGAGTCCGCGAAATGCTGAGATTTGGGTGAAGCTCGGTGAAGCAGACTATTATAGAAGCATGTATCAAGATGCTGCAAGGAGTTTTCTCCGTGCTCTTAGAATTCTCCCCAACCATAAATTTGCACTATTCTACCTTGGTCGTTGTATGGAGTATCGTGGTAATGAAACCCATGCTTTGAGAATCTATCGAAAACTATTGGACCTAGAACCAGATGATCCTGAAATACTTGAGGAGCTCTCCAAATCATTCCATCGGCTTGGCGAAATTCAAACAGCAAATAGGGCAAAGACCCTAGCAGCAGTTCATCGCAAGTCAAAAACTGTCAAACAAGTCATCTAAATTATTTCAATAGCTCATCAATTTCAGGGAGAATCTCACCAGCTTTTCCAGAAATGTGGAAATCAACAACTGGTGTCAGTACTGTCCTTTCAATATTTATCTCGATTACAATACCACCCTTTTGTTTCACAATAAGAGGAAAAGACGCTGCTGGTTGGACAAGAGCAGAGGTACCTATCACAATGCATACATCTGCTTGATTAAGATGTGAGTACACTTTCTTCATGACCTCTGGATTCAAGGACTCACCAAACCATACAACGTCAGGACGAAGATGATTACCACAATTGGGACACGATGGAATCCCTACAGCAGGCAACTGTAATCGTTCACGATAATCACAAGTAATACATTTCAATGCCCACAGATCGCCATGTACTTCAAGAACATTTCGTGATCCAGCTCGGACATGCAAGCCATCAACATTCTGGGTGATTAGGGATTTGAGAAAACCTCGTTGTTCCCACAAAACTAGTGTTTTATGAGCAGGATTTGGTTCACATTCACGTATCAGATTCTGGCGCCATGCATACCATTCCCAGACAAGGGAAGGATTCCTTGTAAAGGCAGATGGAGTGGCTAGCTCCATAGCATCATAATTACGCCAAAGTCCATCTTCTCCTCGAAAGGTTGGCACATTAGATTCTCTTGAAATTCCAGCACCTGTAAGAGCAATAAAATAATCCGCTTTCGAAATGGCATCTGCAACTTCTCTAAGATGAGTCTTGTTCATTATTTAACCACGAAGTTTTACTTGCTACTCTTTCTTAAGCCTGTCCTCTTTCCTATGCCATCAGGCTTATTAGGTGAAACGATAGAAAATTATTCACTATTGTGAATAAGACGGTGAAAACAATGTCCACAGGTGAGGTCTCGAAAGAAAAACAAGTCAAAAGGAGAACATGGATGATGCCTCAAGAAGTCGAGGTTTGGTATGTTCTTCCTGCAATTAGAAGAGAGCTTGCCAAAGCTATGAAAACAAAAGTAGTTCCTCGCCCAAATGAGGAGGGGAAAATGGTTGATCACAAAATCACTCAGAAAGAGATTGCAAGAATGCTTGGAGTAACCGAACCTGCAATCACCCAGTATTTGTTGAAGAAGAAGGGGCAAAGGTCTAGAGGGGATCAAGTAGATCTTCCAACAATAATAGTGAAGGAAATTGATAGAGCAGCAGATGCGATGATTGCAGAGTACGAGAAGACAAGACTGAATGAAGAGGAAGATATCTTCGAAGCTATGACCAGTGAAATAAATCGCATTATTAGATTCATGAGAGATGAAGGTGTGATGTGTAATATCCACAGAGAGTTCTGCGCTCATGTAAATGATCCATGTGAGGCTTGTGATTCAAAATAGGCATTACATGGCATTTATACTCTGTAGTAGAAGGTTTTATTCGTGTTTTTCTACAACTGAGGTTCTATAGGGTGTTAGATATTGACAGGAGAAATCAAAGTCAGTACTGATGATGCTCATGCAATTATCACAATATCTCGAGAAGACAAATTAAATTCAGTCACGAAAGATATGCTCGTTAGTTTTAGTGAACAAGTTTCACAGATTGCTAATGATCCCAATATCAGGGTAATTATCTTTTCAGGAGAAGGGAAGCGTGCATTTAGTGCAGGATTTGATCTCGAAACTATAATGGGTCTTAAAGGTGCCGAAGTGACCGAATTTTTCAAAATCCTTGAACGTACAATGCGGCTCATCCGTCAAAACCGGACATGTGTCACGATAGCTTCTGTGAATGGATATGCAATCGGATTCGGAGCTATGTTAGCTCTTGCCTGTGATTTTAGATTCTTCAGTGATACAGCAGTGTTTAGACTTCCAGAAGTCGAGTTGTCGGTCTTTCCAGGCGCAGGTGCAGCATCGAATTTATTGCAGTTGGTGGGTCCAGCTCGGGCAAAAGACATCATATTGACCACAAGGCGAGTTTCTGCAAAAGAAGCGCTCCAGATTGGTCTTGCGGATATGATGGTGAATCAAGACGAGTTAATGGAGAAAACAATGGAGTTTGTTGAAGAGTTACTAAAGAAAGATGCAAAAATCTTAGTCAGGTCAAAGACTTTGATTGATGGCATGACTGGAAAAGATCTTGCTGATGCAGATGAACTTGAAACCGCTTATCTCGACGAATGGCTTCGGGAGAGAGAAGAATCATCTGAATGAAAGTAAACCAGACCCATTCGTTTAAATTGAAAAAGGTAGATTTTCAATTTCCTTCAAGATAAGGAGATGATAATTTGGCAAAGACTGCTGTAATTGCTATTGGCGGAAACTCACTGATTAAAGATAAGGATCATAAAACAGTTCCAGATCAATACGCTGCGACTGCTGAAACATGCAAACATATTGCAGATATGATCCAAGAGGGATGGAATGTTGTTATCACATCAGGGAATGGACCTCAGGTAGGCTTTATTCTAAGGAGGTCAGAACTAGCTGAACATGAATTGCATCCAGTACCTCTTGACTATTGCGGAGCTGATACTCAAGGCGCAATTGGTTACATGATTGAGAGAGCTCTCTACAATGAATTCCACAAACGTGGTATGGACAAGCATGTTGCATCGCTGGTTACTCAAGTAAGAGTATCAAAGGATGATCCAGCATTTAACAGCCCCAACAAACCCATAGGCTCATTCATGGATGAAAAGGACGCAAAAAAGAAGGCTGATGAAGAGGGGTGGAATGTAAAAGAAGACGCTGGAAGGGGATGGCGAAGAGTTGTACCGTCACCAATTCCTAAGGAAATTATTGAGCTTCCAGCAATCAAGGCACTCCTAAATGATGATATCATTGTTTATGCTGTAGGAGGTGGAGGAATTCCTGTTGTAGCTGATGAATCTGGTCACTTAGACGGAATTGCAGCAGTTATTGATAAGGATCGAGCTTCCAGTCTCTTAGCGACAGATCTAGATGCGGATGTTTTACTCATTTCAACAGCAGTTGAACAAGTCTACCTTAATTTCGGAAAGCCGGACCAGAAAGCTATTGAAAAAATGGACCATATTCAGGCTCAACGTTTCATTGAGGAGGGCCATTTCAGTCCGGGGAGTATGCTTCCAAAGATAGAAGCGTGCATTCAATTCATCAAGAATGGAGGAGAGATGGCGATTATCACAGACCCTCCAAACATCACAAGAGCTCTTAAGGGGGAAACAGGAACGAGAATCGTTGCGGGCTTTGCAGTTCCCCCGCCACCAGAGCGAAGGCACTAACCGTTAGATTAATGGTGGATTGATGCAGCCGCGATTCATGATGAAAAATGAAGCTTAATCGAGTTTCTACAGATAATGCACCAAAGGCAATTGGTCCATATTCACAAGGTATCAAGGCAAACGGATTTGTTTTCTGTTCAGGACAAGTCCCAATCAATCCAGATACTGGAGAACTTGTGTCTGGTTCTATAATGATCCAAACAAGACAAGTTCTATCGAATCTCAAAGGAGTCATTGAGGCGGCAGGATCTTCAATGAATCTCGTTGTGAAGTGTACAGTCTATCTCAAGGACATGAATGACTTCTCGGAGATGAATGCAGAATATGCAAAATGGTTTGGTGAGATCCCACCAGCTAGAGCAACTGTAGAGGTTGCGCGTTTACCAAGAGATGTGAGAATAGAGATTGACGCGATTGCACTCTTGTAATCTCTAATTAATCCATCCGAAATTAGAATCTTGAATCAAAGTAGGTAAGAGAATTCTATCTTGAATAAACGTGTTCAAGATATGTATTTTCAGAATAACAATTGAGAAAGGAATTTGTGCGGGCAGAGCAAGCTTTTTCTTGAGATTATTGTTTCCATCGACAAGTACGATATGGAGCATCGAGCATTGGACCAAAAAACTTCTGATATCGATGGCATCGATTCTTTTCTTAAACAAGCCTCACTATTAATTGAAAACAAATGTTTTAGTGAAGCAAGAGATAAACTTCGCTTGGGGCTATCATTAGATCCAAAAAATGTGAGTGCTTGGGAACATCTCGTCATCTGTAATTTGGAGATGGGCAAACCAAAAGGCGCAATTGAAGCACTAAACAATCTTCTTCAAATTGAACCGACTTCCTCAACAAAATGGGGAGATAAGGGATATATTCATCTCTTGCTTAACGAGAATTCTGAAGGTATTTGGGCGTTAAAAGAAAGCCTAAAACTCCGACCTCGAGATGTACGTAAATGGGAACTCCTCGCAATTGCTCTTATCACTGAAGATCAATGGGAGGAAGCGATGGATGCTCTTGAAAAATCCTTGGATCTGGATCCATCTTCAGCAGTATCTTGGTACAATCTTGCTCTTTGTCATCTCTACTTCGAAGAGTTTACAACCGCCTTGCAAGCGGTTGAATATGCGATTTCCCTAGACCCATCCGTAGAGGAGCTTGCTGAAGAATGGATGGATTTAGTAGATGATGAAGACCTCATAGAAGAGGTTTATCCTTCAATTGATGGAATTGCAGCATCTTAAATTAGGATAATATTGTTACTCGTCCTTAGGGGGTTCATCTTTAGGTTGAACCTTCTCCAGCTCTTTTTGGATACTCTCTATCGATTTGTTCATTTTGAATGATTTGGCTATGTTAAGAGCTTGTTCAAGAGCTGAGATTATTTGATTTTGTTCTAAATCTCGTTCAGTTTCGTTTTTAGCGTCTTTCAGAGCCTCAATCTTTTTTGGTATAACAGTGAGAAGTCCATCGATAGCCGCTTGTGCTTCTTCCTTTGAGCTGAATGAAGTTTCAGTTTCGGATTCGTATGACGTTACAATCCGGTCAATTTGGCCATACAATCGTTTGTACTCATCAAGAGCGCCTGAAAGGATTTTTCTAACCTCACCTTCAGGATCAGCTTTTCCAAGAGCGACCTCAAGTTTTTCCATTGCACTTTCAAGAAACTGTTTTCTCTCTTGAAGTTTGGTGCGTCTGCGTTCCATCCAACGCCACTCATTTGAAATCTGGCGGGTAAGAGCCAAAGCTTGATTGATTGTTTCCCTAAATTCATCAAATTTTGACATTGCCTCATTTAGATCCGATTCAAGTGATTCTACAACATGTGTGAGCTGATAACTTAGTATATCGCTTGCTTGAGCTTCAGCGAGAACTCGACTTTCTTTAATTATTCTTCCTGCAGAACTCCACAATCGCTCGATGTCCTCAGGATTCTGATCAGTTCTTTTACGGACATCAAGTTCCTCAGATAACTGACGAATCTCAAGGTCAATTGTCTGCAATTCTTGAATCTTTGCTCTCAGTAGAGCTTTTCCAAGTTTAGTGTTTAGTTCGTCCGTTAGATGTTGTCGTTCCACTGGCACTTCCAGTAATGCGTGAGTGTTGTCTATCAATAATTGCAAAGCATTTTCATAGGAAAGAACTGCTTCATGGAAAAGACCTTCTTGAAAGTGCTCGTCTGCTTTCTTCTCTAACTCTATTGCTCCTTCAAGAACATCATATGGCGAGGTTTTCAATAAACTGTCAGTCAATATTGGAGGAGAATCAGAACAAATATCAAAAGGTCGTCCAGCTGCAGTCAAACGGACAATTGTGACTCCTTCTTGAGAGGCAATATAGAGAAGGTCATGGTCCGCAGTTACCCATTCAATCTTCTGACCATTTAGAATGATTTCTCCAACATCTTCACCTCTTTTCAAATCCCAGATAGTCAGAGTTCCAGCTACCGATGCTGCAACTAGATAATGACTGCTTGCCCACATAGAAGAGATTGGACTTGTATAACCAGATTCGAGGGTTTTGACTAGTTCCCATTCTACGCGATCATATACTGCAATCTCACCATTTGAGTTGCCGACTAGAATAAATTCAGCATTCCCCCAGAGGACGCCGCCTTTACCTTTTTTATCCAATCTAGCAAGCTCAGAGGGGGCAGTATCTCGGTCTTTCAACCAAACACGAGGTTCTTCCTTCTTAGTACTTGTACAAATGATTTTATCATCAGACCATAGACTTGTGAGGTCCGACTTGTGTAGCTGCCAACTTGATGTTTCGTGAGTGTCTTTTTGTATAGATACAAGTCGCCCATCATTTGCGCCAACATAGAAGGAGTCACCATAGAGTGTCGAAGTCAGGGCTTCGTAGCTGAGTTCGAACCATCCAGTCATTCCCCACGTTTCTTTTTTCCAGACATAGACTCTCCGGTTGCAAGTGGCGAACACTTGAGTATCATCAACATCAACAATGAGAGGTGGAGTATCCGTTTCACCTAGCTCAGCAACTAGTTGCCAGTCAGTCTTAGACCAGACTCGAATTTTCTGGTCTCGACATGCGGCATATAGAAAATCCTCATCATAATCAAGGTCAACTGCTGGTGCTTCAAGTTTGATGACATTCTCATAATTTAGAGATGCTACACCATTTGAGCCTAAGGAGCCTTTATCCATACTCTGGCCTCATAGGAATTAGGAATTAACAATCCGAAATTTGGAGTGCTTAAGGGTGTTTCTAAAAGTGTCAAAATGACACGAGAGAGGGCAAAAATGCAATTTAAAGCAACTCAATACATGATAAAATCGTTGAAAAGGGAAGACCCACACAGAAAGAACTTAAGGCATCCTCACGAAAAAAGCCATACTAGACGGAGGCAGGCATCTTGGATACCAGCGGATGGAGACGAGAATTAGATAAACTCGCCGAACTAAAAGGAATCCTAGTTTCAGTTAATCCTGGAATGGAGGAACAGGCGGACCGTCAGGTGCGTCAACTCTACGATATCTTTGCTAATTTATCGAAAATGGAGAATGATCTTGCTACATCAGGATTTATGAAGAAGAGAAAAGTTCAGGCTCAAGTTGAGAAAACAGCTAATGACCTTGAAACGGATTTCATGAGAGTAACTCGTGACTTTGCAGAATACTTCCGGAAAGAGCATAAAGACACACTTGCCATCGCGCCAAAAATTCAGACGTTCAAACCTGCAGAAGTAAAAGGAATATCAACTCTGAATTTTCCGGGTATCGGTGCAGGTGATTTCAAAGACTTTGAAAAACTTCACGAATTTGCTAAAGCTTTCTCAAAATTGTACTTGGTAATTCATGAAGATGTTGCGCGAGATGTAAAATCTACTCTCGATGAAAACAAAGCGACTGTGGATACCTATGAAAGGCATATCACAATCGATAAGAGTGAAGTTGCTACAACTGTTTCAAATAATGAAGTTATAGGTCTGTCTCTTAGAGATCTAATAATTCTGAACGATAAGCTTCAGTCTGATAGGGAGTTTCTAGACGGGAGAAAGGATGAAGTAAGTAAATTGCTTGGCACATCTCTCGTTGGTTCAGCAGAGTCGCTTCAAGCATCAGTCGAAACTGCAGCTAGATTAGGTTTAGAACTTCCTATGGAATTCTCTCAGGAACTCCGTCTGATTGCCAGAGATGCCGCAAAAGCTGACACCCTAACTGCACTCGTATCTCTTGAAAATCAACTCCATTCTGCTCAAGTTAAGATGGCTAATGCACTCCGTGATAAAATAATAAACATCAAGCACGAAGTCACAACAAAGATTGTTGAAGGCGGAATCCCAACGACTGCAGAGGTGATTCCAACCCCACCAAATGTTGGCGTTGAAGGAGACAACATTGCTCAGCTTCTCTCTAGTTATCAGCGGATGGTGGAATGGGAAGGGCAGGTGAAAATCGCCCTCAGAGAAAGATTGTTTGAGTTATTGGATGACGTTGAAAAAGCTACAGAAGCTCCTGACGATGCAGGAATAAAAGATATCGTAGCAGTCCGTCAATTCATTGCCAACTCAAAGAAAACTTTGAAGACAGCTGACATTGACGAAATGGTAAGAATATACCTCCAGGCGAAAGGAATGGATGATGACTTTCGCAAGAACATAACAGATAGCATTCGTAGCTATTTAGCTAAATTCAATGAACTAGCAACTTCTGCTGATAGGGTTCTTGACCATGCTCAGTTGAGTAAGAAAGCTCCTAAGGTCGAAGAACTTGAAGGGGGTATTGTGTATCTACTTGGGTCACTCACAAGTTTAAGAGGTGCTGTCGAAAGTGGTGTTGCCACATTCCGAGAGGCATGTCAGCAAGAGATTGATGCGATTGTTCATGACCTTCAGACTGTAAAACCAGCTTATGCTGAGATTTTCATGCCAATTATTGTTGAACTCGATGAAGGTGCAACTCGAATACAAAGCATGGAGGATTTTGCAGAAATAAAATCTGAGATGCGCTCTATTAAAGACGGTATTCTTGTTAAAGCTCAAGATGCTCTTGAGAATCTTAGATACAGACTAGGCGTTAAAATAAGACTTGCAGCTGCAAAGCTAATGGGTGCTGGAGTAGAGATACCACATGAGGCACAAGAAGCAATTAGTGAGCTGAACAATGTAGGCGTTGCAGCTGATACGGTATTCAGTCTTCCAGCCATTGCACGTAAGATGGTCGAGATATACGAAAAGAAAATCCAGGACAAAATAATAGAGAAACTTGGTTCTGAAGTCGACTCTCTCACAACTAGCCTAGAACGTGCAAGCAGCATTGGCGTTAAACTTCAGAAAGAGCTAAAAATGCTCAATGACCTCAAGAACAAGCCTCCAACGGAGCTTGAAGAGGCTGCAGATGCATTCGATCAACTCATGAATCTGACTACCTCGCCAAATGTTCACAAGAAGATTAGAGAACGTGTAGATGAAGCATATGTTCAGATCAAGGGAGCTTTATCGCTATTCGAACAACAAGGAATGTCTGAATTTGTGGAACGATTAAAGATGCTTATTGATAAAGTTCCATCTAAACTGGAAACAGACTCACCTCATGTGAATGAAGCACTCGATGTTTGCCTTACACTTGCAAACATACAGGAAGAAATGCTTCAGATGATTAAAAGCATCGCCAGCAAGAGTGGTGAAACTCATGAAGCTGATTTGAGGACAAAGAGCCAATACTATTCAACAATTGAACGAGTCGCTGAAAAATATCCAGATGACTTCAGCAAGCTTGTTTTCAATATCAAGAAGATGAAGACACTGGAAAATAGTCTTACCGAAGCAGTTGATCTAGATCAGGCAATCGCGAACTTCCACGAGTTGGAGGAAATGAGAAATCAATGGCTGGATAAAGCCATTTCAATGGATGATTGGCACAAGTCCCTTAGAATGTTCATGACTGGATTTAGTCCTGCAGCAAAACAGGATGAACGCGACAAGTTCATTGAAGATGCAATACGGAAAATAAAAGAAACCTATAGCCGAGAAGATATCAGTTCATACCTAAGCTGGGCTATAAAAGAGAGCGCCCAAGCTCTGGTCGGTTCAAGGAAGAAATAGGAGAAAAAACCAATGTTCGGAAGCGGTCCACCAAAGAAACCTGTTGAGATTGATGATACAACAAAAGCAGCAGAAGTCTTTGCTATTGGAATTGGTGAATGTGGCTCAAACATTGTAGGGTCATATCTTCAAACTAGCAGAGATAAGAAACTACCATCAAGAGTTAGAGGATATCTCTTGATAAACACTGACAGAGCAGACCTGACAAAAGTTCGCCAGAAGTACGGAATCCCCAAAGAGAACACACTACTCTATGGAGCTTCGGAAATTGGTGTGGGTGGTCGATTTATGGACGGCTATAATTCGATCATGGAGTCCAAGGACATCATATTTGACCAACTTAGCAATCTTGGATTCGAAGGGGTGTCTGGTTTTTGCATCTTCACGAGTCTGGGTGGTGGTACTGGATGTGGAGGAACCCCAGCTCTAATTGAGTTACTCAAACAGAGATTCCAAGAAGAAGAAGGTCGTCGAATATTCGTCTATGTCGTTGGAATCCTTCCATTTGAAGGACAATCAAGCGAAGCCTTGAACTCAATTTGGGCAGTATCAAAACTACTTCGAGCGCAACTGCAAGAACGCGGAGCAGACCTAACGATTCTACTCTCAAATAGAACCATGTTAAAGCGAATCCTCCAATGGAGAAAGGGCGACACAGTTGATTATCTGCAGAAAGAGCTGGAGGTCGATATAGCGGACATTGACTCAATTGAAACAATGGTACCATCAACACTAGATGAGAGTTCAGACTTAGAAGCTCGAACTGAACAGGCATTTGTTGAACTAGTCAACCCACTTGCTCTGGACGTTGTCGAAGCCATGTTGTCCCCTGGTGTGTGGGAAAAATCGAAAGATGTATTCCCAACGACTGACTTGGCTGACTACGCTAGGAAACTTGACCCAATAGTGGTTCCTGCACTTTATACAGACATAGGTCTCATTCCAGATGCTGGCAGCATGGCCAAGCAACTTAGAACAATGATTGACTATGCTGTGACAGAGTGCTCTTATGCAGATGTTGGTGATGAACCAAATGCTGAGAGTGTTTACTATGTCTTGTCTGGACCTAGACATGTCGCAAAAGCAGAGTTTGGAATGCATCTGAAGGAAGCACTTGACAAGTTCATCGCACCTGGTGCTGCGATTACCCCATGCTATGTTCAGTACCATGAAGAAGACCCGAAGACCAATTTGTTGCTTCTTCTAGGCTTGCCTAAGATCCCAGAACTCGTCCAGATAATTAATGAAGCAACTCAGCTGGTCAACTTGCACAGTGGTGCTTCGCCATTAAAGCAAGGGTGGTTCATGAGATCTAAAGGAACTACTCGCAAAGAACTAGTTGATGCAATCAATGATTTTCGTGAGCTATTTAGCTACTACATGGCTCCAGGTGATACAATGGAATAGGAGAGGTGATGACAGAATGTCTGACTCCTCTTCATTCCAATACGAAGACCTTATTGATAGACTTCTCCTTATTGTCACTTTGAATTCAACACTTATCCACTTTTTAATTAGCACACAAGTTGAAGAAACGATGGACCCGGACAGAGTGGACTCACTAACTCAAGGTCTTCTGAGGACACGTAAATGGATGGAAGAAGCCACAACAATGAAAGGAGTTCCTCCGTCAACTCAAAATATTATCAGTCTCATAGTGAAGCGACTTTCACAAATTGAGAGCCTCCTGCCTAAGTTGTCAAATAAAGCTAGACAAATGGAATCAGGTGCAGCGGCTCAAGAGATCCTCCCACTCCTTGATGGGAAAGAGGCTCCAAATGGAAAAATAACAACTACTGACGGAACAGTACAAACCAGAGATGTTGAATTAGTTCCACTTGTAGGTGAGGAAAAACCAAAGCCATTAGAATCTTATCGGAAAGTAGATGTTGAAGATGATCTGTTCGGACTCATCGGCCAAAGTCAAAGATTGATACAACAATATTCAAGTCGCTGTCACATTCTCCTTCCAACGTTCTGGTTAGAGTCACTACGAGAACTTCATCGATATAGATCAGACTCACCATTTTTGGGAGATGTAATCGAACTTCCTGCACGTATCCTTGTGAAGATAGCTAAGGGACTCCTCACAGAAGCACCAGGCGCTAGACTCCTGCAGGATCTCATGAAACATCGGCAGCAGGAGAGTTATTTGAATGGTTCAGAGATGGAACGAGTTGAACGAGCTGTCACAAAATATTTCCAGGGTGTGGAACCAGTTCTCAAAGAGGATAAGCTGGATGTCAAAGAGAAAATACTAGAAGCTCAAACAGCATTCGATGGGTTTGGATGGGGTGGACCAGATTTAGAAAAGCGGATTATCAAACGACTGAATCAAGAGGTTGAGGAAGCTATTCAAAATGCGACTTCAGCATCAGATCCATCTCGTCAGGTCATCTATGCTGAAATAGCAAAGCTGCTAGGTAAACTTCAGCATGCGATATTAGCTGAACCTAGAACAAGTGAAATTCTGGCTCAAAGGAAACCTTGAATCAATTAACATTTCTATTCAAATTACTTGCATACATAGCCCATATAAGGGAAATTTGTTACCCTGAGTAAAGATGCATGAGGGTGACAAATGACGGGTCTCAAAATGATGCTTAGTCCTAAGGTGACTGCAGTAGTGGGTGTTTCAACATCCAATCCTTTCAATCCTGGCAATGTGATTTTCAGAAAGCTTGCCTTTGAAAACGGACTCCCTACATATCCAATAAATCCGAAAGGAGGAACTGTTGAAGGAGTTAAAGTTTACACATCCATTACAGAAGCTCCCAACGATATCGAACTTGCGGTGATTTCAATTCCTGCGAAATATGTACCTGGAGTGTTGACTGAATGTGGAGAGAAGAACATCCATTCAGTCATAGTAGTTTCTGGGGGTTTTAGTGAAGTAGGAGAAACAGGTGCAATGCTTCAATCAGAGATTGTTGAGATAGCCAATAAGTATGAAATCTCAATGGTTGGACCAAACTGCATCGGGGTTTTTGTGCCAGATGTTCTTGACACATTTTTCCTGCCATCAGAGCGTGTTGCTCGACCTAGAAAAGGGAATGTAGCAATTATTTCACAGAGTGGAGGATGGTTAATAGAGAGGTTGGAAGAGTTTGCGAATAGAGATGTTGGAATCGCTGCTGCCATATCAATAGGTAATGCTGCACAAACAAGAGTAACTAATTTCGTTGAGTATTTTGGTAAAGATAATCGAGTGGATGTAATACTAGCATACATTGAAGGGTTCGCTTCGGGAGAGGGAAGAGATTTCGTCGAAGCATGCAAAAAGATTGCTCCAAAGAAACCAGTTGTTGTTCTCAAAGGAGGAGAATCAGAAGCTGGTCATCGCGCGACACAAAGTCATACTTCGTCACTTGCAGGAGACCATGTAATTACTACTGCTGCCTTCAACCAGTTTGGTGTGATTCATGCTTTAGATGAGGACGAAGTAATGGCTTATGCAAAAGTTTTCTCTTTCAAACCCAAGCATATGCTAGGCTCCAAGGTTGGCACATTGACAGTAAGCGGTGGACATGGAGTGATTGCTAGTGATGAAGCCTCCCAATATGACCTCTCAATGCCACTCTTTGATAAGACGCAACAAGCATCCATGCGAGATGTAATGACTCCTGAGTATCAAGGGATTGCATCCTTTCGAAATCCCTGCGATCTTACTGGTAGCGCATCTGACATAGACTATGAAAGGGTTCTCGACAAAATGCTCGGATTTGACACGATTGATGCTGCTCTATTGCTACTCTTGCCATATGCTCCGGGAATCTCTCTTCAAATTGGGGCTCGAGTCGCAAATGTTGCAAAGCGTCATGTAAAAACCGTCGTTGCTTATGTCCCGGATTTAGAAAAGTATGAAGTCATAATTCGAGGTTTCGAATTGAACGGAATAGCAGTAGGCGACACTATAGAAGAAGCTGTACAGATGTTGAATGGGATTCGAATGCGTTCAAAGTATCTTCAACACATTGGTGCTATTTAGTTCAAATCCCACGAGCAACCTTCTGGTAATCAATTCCGAGTGATTTCAATGACTCTACAAGCTTCCCACTTAGAATTAGCTGTTTTGATGAGAGATCCTCAACCTTCTGAGAGCCAGTAAGATACATAGCTACAGTAAGACCTTCAAGGAACCTTTCAAGCTCCACTACAACATCAAGTGATGAACCATGTACTGCCTGCCGAAGTAGTGGCTGAGCAACACCAGCAGCAGTCGCTCCTAGAGCAAGAGATTTTGCTATATCAAGTCCCGTACGAATTCCACCTGTTGCAATCACATCAAGTTCAGTGGAATCTAGAACCATTATCGCACTCAATGCAGTGGGGATTCCCCAATTCCAATACTCAAGACCAAGTTGAGCTTTAAGATCATCATCCTCTTTCTGAGCGCGGAAGTATTCAACTCCAGCCCAACTGGTCCCTCCGACACCTCCAACATCGACACCCACAACACCCACTTCTTCTAATCTTTTAGCGACATCACTAGAAATTCCAGCTCCAGTTTCTTTGATAATAACAGGTATATCAACTAAATCGACAATAGTAGCTATACTCTCTAAAGCACCAATTGAGTTACAATCACCCTCAGGTTGAATTGCTTCTTGAAGCGGATTTAGATGAATTGCTAAAATATCTGCATCAATCATTTCCACTGCTTTTGGAGCAGCATTAACGTGAGTCGCCCCAATATTCGCTATAACAGGAACTGATGGAGCACTCTCTCTCACGATCGTGAAAGTATCAGCAAGTGATGGGTCTTCCACTGCAGCTCTTTGGCTCCCAACACCAATTGGTATTCCAAGTTCTTCAGCGGCACTTGCCAATCTTTGGTTTATACCTTTGGTCCGTGGATGACCACCAGTCATTGCAGCAATCACTAATGGTGCACTGGCTCGTAATCCGAAGAAATTAGTCGTGAGGTCAATGCTATCTTTATCAATCTCGGGCAATGCGTTGTGAACAAATTCGATATCTTCAAACATTGTAGACCGTTGGCACTGGACTTCTTCTTCAAGACATATCTCGATGTGTTCAATCTTCCTTCTCTTAGTTAATGATGCTTCAAATGTATCATCATCCATTCCTAAATCATCTAACGACCTTTCTTCAACCATTACAGTGCCTCCGATTATTGGAATAGTAAATGTTTACGCAGATAGGAGTTGTGGTCGTGTGCAAGTAGTAAGATAGGGATTAGTTGCGCGATGCGAAGACTTTATTGAATGACTGAACAGTTTCGCAAGACAGTGTGAAACTCATGACAAACGAGGAAAAGTACCGGGTTGAAGCGCCAGAAGAGGACCAGGAGCCGGAGGAGAAGAAAGGTCTTCTAAAACCATTACCAAAGCGAGAACAAATCCTGCGTTTGGATAAAGATGGGAGACCTCAGCCAGTTGTCAAGTTATTGGGAGTTTCAATGTTTGAAAAAAGAAAGGATAAACTAATAATGATTCTAATTCCTGCATTAGTAGGACTTATTGATACATCATTATTCTCGTATATTTTTACTGCGCAAATAGAAAGCACAGCCTTGACCGTATTCCTCATTCCTATGATTATTGCGATTCCTATTGGATTAACAGCTTCTGAAGCTGGAACTGCGTTGCTCTCAGGGTTATTTGGAGGCTTTTTTTTCCTCCTATTCCACATTATTTTCCTGATATCCCCAGGTTTTGCTTTGCCTGAACTTGGCATTGGTAATTTCCTGATTACTGCTTTAGGCATTACGACAGCTTACTTTATTCTCGTAATAGTTGCTACGATTCTAGGATCAATAATTGGTATCATTATGCGAGAATTCCTATAACTACCAATCTAGCGCTGCTGAGATTTTAAATGTGCCAAAACTAATATTCAAAGCCTATTGACAATTTTATGTTAAAGACTAGAACTGCTGCTTAGGATGTGAGTCTAGGAGTGGTGCTCGCATGAATTTATCTAGACGAACGCCTTGTGTTTAAAGCTGAAAGGAGAGGAAATTATGGACTTAATCCACGAAGGTAAAGTAAAGAGAGTCTATCAAGCTCCCGAATCTCCTGATAAAGTGATTATTGAATTCACAGATATAGTTGCCCCAGAAAAAGGAGAGAAGAGAGTAGAAGTCAAAGGTAAAGGAGAGCTTGCGTGTAGGACGACCGAATATCTTCTAGGTTATCTTGAGGGAAAAGGAATAGACACCCACTTAGTGAAAGCTCTTGAAGGTTCTCAATTATTATGTAGGAAAGTGGTTATGTATCCA
>JAEORI010000035.1 GCA_016840965.1 Candidatus Thorarchaeota archaeon
AACGCGGAATGTGGCCTGAGCAATTGAATATGGCTAAGGATACACTCCTAAAGAGCTTCAACATTCAAGGGCAAGCTCAGATGGACCGTATTGAGGGATGGTCATACTGGACACCAAATGAGGATGACCTTTTAGATAAACAAGGAGCACCTGCAAAGACTGCATTCTTCTTTGGTTGTGCATCATCATTCAGAGGTGTTTCAATCCAAGCGACTATTGCTACCACTCTAGTGATGGATAAAATTGGTGAAGACTATACGGTCTTGGGTGAACAGGAATACTGTTGTGGAGCTCCTATGATCATGACTGGGGATTTTGAAACAGCAAGAGCCCTTGCTGAACATAACATAGAAGCTTACAAAAAACTAGGAGTAGAAAGGATCGTTACAAACTGTCCTGGTTGTTACAAAATGTGGGCTCATGAGTATCATGAGTTTCTTGGTATTGAACATGGATTTGAGATTCTATATGGCGCACAGTATTTTGCCGACCTTTTGGACAGCGGGAAACTTAATGAGATGAGCAACCCACTTGATATCACAGTTACATTCCATGATGGATGTGATGCTGGTAGAAACGCGGGATTCTATGAAGAACCGAGAAAGGTCTTAGAATATCTGCCAGGAGTTACCTTTGAAGAACTCCCGCACAATAAGGCAAACTGCTACTGCTGTGGTTCTGGCGGTGTTCTCAGAGCTATCGATGCAGATTTTGCTTTACAGATTAATCGGTTAAAAGTAGAAGATATTGAAGCAACCAATGCAAATGTAGTCGCGTCGGCATGTCCTTCATGCGTTGATTTCATGCATGATCAATTACCACAAGCAGGTTCAAGTAAGACCGTCAAGGACTTAGCGGTTCTGGTCGCTGAATCAATGGGTTTGACCTGGGATGGATTAGACGAAATATATGGATGACCAATGAAAATCCATATTTCCATCAGGTTTCGGTATGTAAATATATCACCGTGCAAAGCTACAAAAAGATGAATGCTGTTTCCAAAACCAAAAATCGGAATCAGAGAAAGTGGATTTACGAAGAAATTGTAGATAGAATACCTCCATTTAGCTGGTTGCCGCCAACATGGGATGTTATTGCACAGCTATTTCTAGTAGAAGCAATAGGTGTATTTGCATTCATCTATTTCCAGATGCCAATTGAATCTGTGATTCTTGGTTCAATGACTATTCTTTACACAGTTGTTTGGTCAGCAGGTTGTCTATATATCATACCTTCAATGCGTCGACTCAGAAATCCAACCAATGAACAAGAACTCCGTGTGCTAAAGGAATACAAGGAAGACCTACTTCTAAAAAGAAGGAATGAGCTGTCAGTTGGAATCCTCTGTTTTATTGGAGTTATTGGATTCTCTATACGGGAACCAGAATTTCTTCAACATTTCTTAGGTCCTGGATTTGGTAATCCACTATTGTTCATTCTTGTCCTTGTTCTTGCATGGGATGTAAGTTATAGACTGGGACTTTCATTTGTAACCACACTATTCGCTACTCGTAGGTCAATAGGACTAAGCTTTGCGGCAAGAAGGAGAAGAGGATTACAATACACAGCTTATTCAGAAATACGCACACTCAAATTCTTGGATTCGGTCAATCTCTATTGGGGAGCGTCAGCAGCACTGCTCATTCCAGTTGCTGCTCACTCATCAGTTCTACTTATTGGTCTTCTAGTATATCTTGCATCCATTTTTGGGTTTTCATTCATAAGTTTCTTAGCAATGGAAACTGTGCCTTGGTTCCCTCCAGATGTTGAGAGCATTCTTTTCAATGAGAGATTTGCGTATGTGGGATTATGCTCAGCCGGTCAATCACATGTGACCCCCGTAATTTTGGTCTATGATGGCAAATATATCTACATAGGAATATCAGTTGCATCCGCGAAGTATAGAATAGTTAGAAAGAATCCAAAGGTTGCCATTCTCGTTGACATGAGAGATTCCACTAATCCGATGCGGAATAGAGCGGTAATGATAAGGGGAAAAGCATTAGTCCTGGGAGAAATCACCCCAATGGGTATTCTTAGAATGTACATCTATGGGATTTGGATGTTTAGAGTTCGTTCTTTATTCGCAAAGAAATATCCTCGATACATGAAATATTATGAAACGAAGGTTGATGATCTTCCTTTGGCGTGGCAAAACAAGCCCTTCATCTCAAGGGTCATGGTTCGTATTGAACCCGAGCGTATCACATATTGGAGAGAGGCAAAACCAAGAGTATTGAGAGTGTGATGAATTGTTTCTAACAAAACCCCAAAAGTCATTTACATCCAAACTGAAGGTAATTCCACTAGAGGCTCTTGAAATTCTTCGAAATGGATTCTTTGCATACTTGGGGACAACAGAACCAGGATGTGACCCACACTTAACAGTGATGTTCTACATTTGGGATGATAATTCTAAATCCGTCTACTTAGTATCAACCAAAACGAGCCGAAAGGTCGGAAATATCCGTCACAATACACGTGTTTGTGTCACAGTTGATGAAAGAAACCCAATTTCTCCAGCGCGAAATTCGGGTGTCATGATTCAGGGGCGTGCAAAATTGATAGAGATGGAAATAGCGGACAACATAGTAATGGTCAACTTCTTGAGTAAATACATGCATTTTCTTGGGCCTGGATATCCAATGGGCTCTAGAATTGCTATCCAAGTTCGTCCCCAAAAAATCTCGTTTTGGAAAGGGGCTAAGTTCTATAAATGGGAGAGGCCAAAAGAATAACTCCTGTAGAATCTATCTCAAAGGTTGTGATGCAGCCTTTGCTTTCCTAGCTGTCATTATGTAGAAGACAATCGATATTATTGTACAAGGGCAAGCTAAAATTATGACATAAATTGATGGTAATCCTAGTCCTAATAATAAGTAGGAGAGTGCAAGAAAAAGCCCTGTAAATAGATGATTAAAGACAGTAGATGCATATGCAGGAATCAACATAAGATGGTGATCATAATGAGTCAACGCATATTGAGAACCCATGACTGCGGCAGGAATTGTTGCCAAACCAAGAAGAGTATACCAGCTTGTCAGGTTGAAGATAATAGGGATAAGTATTGAAAGATACACTGATGCCATTAGAACCACATAGCCCTTTCCAGCACGTTCACGACCCATGCGAACAACGATTGTCCTTTTTCCAGCATCACGGTCAGCGTCATGATCAGGAAACTCATTGATATACAAAACAGCTGTTATGAGGATAGCAATCGGAAGAGAGGGAAATACTGCTTCCCATGCTAAAACTTGAGTCTGTACAAAATAGGCTCCAAGAGTCATAAGCACTCCGAAATTTAATCCAATGAAAACTTCACCATATCCCCGACTAACAAAGCGAAATGGTGGAGCCGTATAGAAGAAACCAGAACCGATGCCAATGATGCCAAGTATCAGCACTTCGATTCCTCTTGTATAAGCAAGGTACAAGCCAATTCCACCACCAAGTACAAAGAAGATTATAGCTTCAGCAAAGACCTCCCTTGGTGACATCCAACCACGCTGAATCATTCTACTTCCACCAGTGAAAGGACGTACAAACTCAACATTCATGTCATCAGTGCCGCTCTGATGGTCATAGTAATCATTGGCGATATTAGAACCAATGTGGACGAAAATTCCTGCAATCAGTGTCAGTAGAAAGAAATCAGGGAGAAATACTCCAGAAGAAGCCCAGGCTACGCAAGTTCCAAGAATAACAGGTACAATAGCTCCAGTGAGAAACGGGGCTCTCATCTCTGCAAGCCAAATCCGCATTTTAGATGGTTTGGTAAGAGATGTTTCATTGTTAGATTTCATAGAATTCACCAGACGATCACTTCACAATTTCTCATGAAGAAAAGGCTTACCTTTCTTCCAAAGTTTACAATAAGAAAGACAATGGCTTTAAGGTGCTTAGGAATTGAAACAAGGTGCTTAGGTGTATTATCTAATGACAGAGCGACCCTTTGTTCACCCTGGTGATGAACCACAGTCAGGTGAAACTACATCAAACCTACCTAACACAGCGGGCTTAATTGAGAATGAGAAAATTCGAACCCGCATAAATCTCATCAATGAAGAAATCAAACGCTGTTTATTAGATGAGGATGGTGAACCAGCCTTACTCTATGAAACCACTAGGCACTTGATTCTTGCTGGTGGGAAAAGGCTTAGGTCTCTATTGTTGATTCTATGTTGCGAAGCTGTAGGCGGTAAAGTTGTGGATGCACTACCATTTGCAGTCGCTACTGAATTTGTTCAAACAGCTAGTCTAATCCATGATGATATCGTCGATGAAGACTCGATGCGACGGGGAGTTGAAACGACTCACATGAAGTATGGAGGAAAGATGGCAATTATAGCAGGAGACCTCCTTGTGGCTTTAGCTATTAAGCTAATAGGAGAAAGGTCCACACCAGAGCTGTTAACTTATGTAGCTGCAGGTGGAATCAGGATGTGTGAAGGAGAAGCTTCAGATCTCCTCATGAGTCAGAATAAAGTGCAATCGTATACGACAGCAGCCGCTCTCGAAATCATAAGAATGAAGACTGTGTCATTTATGACCTCAGCAGCAAAGGTTGGTGCCATGCTTGGGAAAGCTGATGAGTTGCAGTTAGAAGCCTTGATCAAGTATTCAGAGATGCTTGGATTTTCATTTCAAATCCGTGATGATATCTTGGATATAGTTTCGACACAAAATGGAACAGGTAAAACAATGCAATCGGATTTACGAGGCAGTAGAAGTAATTTTGTCCTCGCTCATGCGCTCGAGAGCTGTTCCCTAATCCAGAAGGAAGAGTTCGTTAAGAGGCTGAATGAAGGGGATGTTGAATATGCAATTGAAAGAATAAATGAATACAAGTCAGTGGAGTATTCTACTGAGGTAGCAAGGAACTACATGCTAGAAGCAAAAGAAGCTATTCGCGGGTTTGACTTTGTTAATGAAGAACTTCTTCTTCTTCTCGCAGATTTTGCCATGAATAGATTTTTCTAATCAGATAAAGTGATTTAAAATCCTGACCATTGTTTTCGAAGCAAAATCGACTGGGACTGGTAATCGACATCGTATCAATGGCTCAAGAAATCGTACGCCTGCCAGCTTCATGCAAATATCTGTAATAGCATCAGATGGCATGACGTTGTCAGCTACCTTGAGAACACGTAGTGCTGTGTCGAGTTCTTTTCCAAACTCTAGCCTCCATTGCTTTTCATAGTTACAGAGAAAATCATTATTCACTAAATAGTTGGTAATCACTTCGCCAGCTATCTCGCCTCCACAAAGTGCAGTGGGAATTCCTCCGCCATTTGAAGCCATTACATGACCAGCGGCATCTCCGACCAAAAGCACGTTGTTTAACCACGTTCTCTTAAGAGGACCCCCAACAGGGATGATAGCTCCAACTCTGCTTTCAATCTTGGCATGCCTCAATGAAGATGCTAATGTCTTGAAAACGAATCGTTTGAGATATGTATGAAGGGGTGTATCATCATGGGCAATGTTCCGTCGCATGCCAAATCCAACATTAACCACTCCATTGCCCTTTGGTATGACCCAAGCATACCCTCCAGGAGCAATCTTTCCACCGAAGTACATCTCCACCACACTTGGATCCACATCAGCGCTACTCATCACATACTGAAGAGAGGGACTGAGATTAACTTCTGGGTGAACAAAATGGGAACCAAGGGATTTTGCTATAACAGAACGTGCACCATCAGCTCCAACGACAATTTTTGCTCTAACTTTAGATTCAATTTTGTTGCTCTGGGTCATCAATTCATTATTCCGTATCCGCTTCTTAACAATGGAGTTGAGTTTGATTTCTGCTCCACTATCTTCAGCAAGTGAAACGAGATACTTGTCAAACTTAGAGCGATCAACTATATTTGCTTGGAATGAAAATTCATATGGCGTCCCGTTTGGTGAAATCAATCTTATTGCTTGAGTTTTGTTTGTCACGAACTTTAATGGGACATGAACAGCCTGGGGCATTCTCCGAGAATTAGGAAATAGATTACGAGCCTCTAAAGGTGTTGGAATTAATTCACCACACTGAACAGGAAGTCCAACTATGGAGCGCCGATCAAGAACTACAGCGCGAAATCCATTTCTAGCAAGAACCCTAGCTACAGTGGAACCAGCGGGACCTGCACCTACTACTGCAATATCATAAAGTTCTGTCAAGATGAAACATCCTAGGCTATCTTCAGTGATTAGTGGGAATTCTGTATAAAACCTTCTTGAAAAGAGAGGAAATGGTCGAACTACAAGCTCGACCATTAAGTCCCCCTAATTCTGTTGAAACTCAGCATCTGTTTCTTCAAGTGTTTCGCTTTCATC